>NZ_JAPDBZ010000002.1:0-78951 GCF_027705505.1 Aeromonas sp. QDB56 | reverse complement strand
CGAGATGACGTGAGCGCGTTAAGGATCAGGGTGTTCACGTTGGCCGGAATGGCTGTTCAACTTCACCGGAATACGCAAGGGCCAAGAAATCGATTGGATCGGACATACTGAGTACAGTGAAACCAGAATAGAGCAATTAGATCACATCTTTAATCTGATTGGTATGACCAGTTTTTGCAGCGCTTCGAGTTCGCGCTGGGCTTCCAGCAACTCGGCCTGGGACTCCTCCAGCTTGGACTGCTTCTTGGCAATCTTGTCCGGCTTGCCCGATACCCGTGCGCTCTGCAACTCGGCCAGCCGCTCTTCCACTTCTTCCCTCTGCTTGACCACCTTGCGTTGCTGCTCCTCAAGGAGCCCAGCATCGGTACAATGGGCCTCCAGGTTGCGCAGTGCCCGCTCAAGGCCGGCTACCTGCTCCTGGTTGTTGTGCGCCCTGGCGAACGCAAGCTGATCCGTCACGGCCTGCTGTCTGGCCTTGCAGCCGATGTTTTCACTACCATAGGCTTGTCCGGCCAACAACAATAAGCCTATTCCGGCGATCTTCCACATAACAACCTCTTTGTTCTGTCATACTGGATGGCCGTCCATGAGACCTGACTCCCTGTGTGAGGTCAAGACACACGGGGCCGGGCTACGACAGAGTGTGCTCTGCATCATGCCGGGCCGCTTTCGCCAAAGCTACAATGGCCCTTTCAATCAGGAGAGCCACATGACCCAACACATTCTCATCATTGCCAACGGCGCCCCCTATGGCAGCGAGTCCCTGTTCAATGCTCTGCGCCTCGGCATCGCCCTCAAAGAGGAGGCGAAGGTAGACCTCAACCTCTTCCTGATGTCGGATGCCGTCACTGCGGCTCTGGCCGGGCAGGCTCCGGCCGAGGGCTACAACCTGCGCCAGATGCTGGAGATACTGCTGGCTCAGGGCACCCGGATCCGGCTTTGCAAGAGCTGCACCGATGCGCGCGGCATCACCCCGCTGCCCCTTGTCGAGGGCATAGAGATAGGCACCCTCCCCTTGCTGGCTCAATGGACTCTGGCCGCCGACAAGGTGCTGACCTTCTAGCCGTCAGGGCCCGGCCCGGACCAGCGCAGTGCGCGAGGTCCGGGTACTCAGACCATAGAGCATCAGGATCACCAGGCAGAGCAGCGCCATCAGGGCATAAAGCCAGCTCCCGCCCCAGTGGGCCAGCACCTAGCCTCCCAGCAAGGCCCCCATGGCCACCCCGAGTCCGGAGATGGAGGCCGCCCCGAAATAGCTCCCCTTCAAATGACCAGCGGGCAGTCAGGTGCAGCAGGGGGAACTGCAGCATCACTATGGTCAGCGCGTTGGTCGTCACCAGCCAGCCGATGAGCCGCTCCACCTCCGGCGTCCCCGCGCGGGTCAGATACTGGATGAGGGGCGACTCGAACTGGGCATAGACCAGCATCAGCAGCAGATTGGCCATGATCAGCAGCAGAAACCCCCTGTCTTGCCAGAGCACCCGCAGCACGGCGCGCATGCCGGGCCCGGCCGCCTGGCTGGTGTGGCAACCTGCCAGCCTGAACCCGATGACAAAGACGATGCCAAGCAGCAGATAGCTGGCACTGAGCAACAGGAAGGTCTCCTGACGCGCGCTCAGGCCATAGGTGACGCCGAGCAGAGGACCGATGGCCGCCCCCAGGTTGAGCAGGAAATAACGCAGGTGCAGCGCCAGCTCACGGGCTTTGGGCTCGGCCAGATTGTCGGCCATCAGTGCCTTGCCCGGTGAGTCGATGAGTCCGTAGGAGAGTCCGCTGCCGATCACTCCGAGTGCCAGCCAGCCCACCTGATGGGAGAGGCCGAGCAGGGCCACACTGGCGGCGGAAACCAGGCAGCCGAACAGCAGGATGTTGCGCCGCCCCCATTTGTCCGAGAGCCAGCCGCCATAGAAGCTGACAAGAGTGGAAAGCGCCGCCGTGGCCCCCAGGATCAGGCCTATCAGGGTCGCCGAAAGTCCGTAGTCACGGTAGAGCAGGATCGAGAGAAAGGGCCAGACCATGAAGAAGGTGGTACGCACCATGAAAGTGCCCAGGATGACGATCCAGACCAGGGAAGGAAACTGCCTGAGGTAGGCCCATGACATGCTGCAATTCCTTTTGCCAACGAAGCGGGGTCGTCCCTTATATCAAGGGGCGCCAAAAGGAACAAGGAGACAATCTGCGCCATGCCGGGCGACAGGCACAAAAAAGCCGACCCAAGGGTCGGCTCTTTCACATACGGCAGCCTTATTCGGCAGCCGGCTCTTCGACGGCAACGGCAGCAGGAGCAGCAGGAGCAGCAGGAGCAGCAGCCGCTTCGGTCGGTGCGTTCGCTTCCTTGATGGAGAGACGTACACGGCCCTGACGGTCCACTTCCAGTACCTTCACCTTCACCACGTCACCGATTTTCAGGAAGTCGGCCACGTTCTGCACGCGGGCATCGGTGATCTGGGAGATGTGCACCAGACCGTCTTTACCCGGCAGGATGTTGACGAAGGCGCCGAAGTCAGCCAGGCGCACGACCTTGCCTTCGTAGATGCGGTTCACTTCGATCTCGGCGGTGATGGCCTCGATGCGGCGGATCGCTTCCATGGCGGCTTCGTTGGCCACGGCGGAGATGCGAACGGTACCGTCATCATCCAGCTCGATGTTGGTGCCGGTCTCTTCGGTCAGTGCACGGATCACGGAACCACCCTTGCCGATCACGTCCTTGATCTTCTCAGGATTGATCTTGATGGTGTGGATGCGCGGTGCGAAATCGGAGATCTGGGCACGGGGAGCCTGGATAGCTTCGTCCATCACTTTCAGGATGTGCAGACGAGCGCCACGAGCTTGCTTCAGCGCAATCTCCATGATCTCTTTGGTGATGCCTTCGATCTTGATGTCCATCTGCAGCGCGGTCACACCTTCGCTGGTACCGGCTACCTTGAAGTCCATGTCGCCCAGGTGATCTTCGTCACCCAGGATGTCGGACAGCACGACGAAACCTTCTTCTTCCTTCACCAGACCCATGGCGATACCGGCAACGGAGGCCTTGATCGGCACACCGGCATCCATCAGCGCCAGGGAGGAACCACAGACAGACGCCATGGAGGAGGAGCCGTTGGATTCGGTGATTTCAGAGACCACGCGCACCACGTACGGGAACTCGGCGGCGCTCGGCATCACGGCAGCAACGCCGCGCTTGGCCAGACGGCCGTGACCGATCTCACGACGCTTCGGGCTGCCCATCATGCCGGTCTCGCCGACGCAGTAGGGCGGGAAGTTGTAGTGCAGCATGAAGCGATCGGCGCGATTGCCGGTCAGCTCGTCGATGTTCTGGGCGTCACGCTCGGTACCCAGCGTGGCGACCACGATGGCCTGGGTTTCACCACGTGTGAACAGGGCAGAACCGTGGGCACGGGGCAGGATGCCGGTACCGACAGAGAGGGCGCGGATCATTTCCGGATCGCGACCGTCGATACGCGGCTCACCACGTACGACGCGACCACGGACGATGCGGCTCTCCAGGCTGTGGAACTCTTCGCCGATCTTCTTGGCATCTTCTTCCACGCCGGATGCGATGACTTGCTCGACCACGCGGCCCTTGATGGCAGCGATGGTTTCGTAACGAACAGCCTTCTCGGTGATACGGTAGGCTTCACCCAGTTCAGCTGTGGCCAGTTCGGCAACTTTGGCTTTCAGCGCTTCGTTGACGGCAGGCGGGGTCCAGTCCCAGGGCTTGGTACCGACGTCGGCAGCGAATTCATTGATGGCGTTGATCACGGTCTGCATCTGCTCGTGACCGTAGACCACGGCGCCCAGCATCACCTCTTCGGAGAGGATGGCCGCTTCGGATTCCACCATCAGCACCGCATTGGCAGTACCGGCAACCACCAGATCCAGATCGCTCTGGGGCAGTTCGGTGGTGGTCGGGTTCAGCACGTACTGGCCGTTCATGTAACCCACGCGGGCTGCACCGATCGGGCCGCCGAACGGGATACCGGAGATGGCCAGGGCCGCGGAGGCACCGATCATGGCAACGATGTCGGGAGAAACGGCCGGGTTCACGGACATGACGGTGGCAACCACCTGAACCTCATTGAGGAAGCCTTCCGGGAACAGCGGACGGATGGGACGGTCGATCAGACGGGAGATGAGGGTCTCACCCTCGCTCGGACGGCCTTCACGACGGAAGAAACCACCCGGGATACGACCAGCAGCATAGGTACGCTCCTGATAGTTGACGGTCAGCGGGAAGAAATCACGGCCGTGATCGGCCTCTTTCTTGCCAACGACAGTCACGAAGACACAGGTATCGTCCATGCTGACCATGACGGCCGCAGTGGCTTGACGGGCCATCACACCGGTTTCCAGTGTGACGGTGTGTTGACCGTACTGGAATGACTTTACAATAGGATTCACGTGAATTTCCTTTTAACAATTTGGCGCTTTAAATTCGCGTGCAAGTATACTTGATTCGCATCAAAAGGTAAGCGCGGACGTCAATTCTGTGAGGCAGGCAACGGCCTGCATCCTGTTTGAAACGGGCAATAAAAAAGGGGAACCTCGCGGTTCCCCTTTTTTGCGAAATCTGATGGTCGATTAACGACGCAGACCCAGCTTGGCGATCAGAGCAGCGTAACGCTGAACGTCTTTACGCTTCAGGTAGTCCAGCAGCTTACGACGCTGGGAAACCATGCGCAGCAGACCGCGACGACCGTGGTGATCCTTGGCGTGCTCCTTGAAGTGACCTTGCAGATGGTTGATCTGGGCAGTCAGCAGGGCAACTTGCACTTCGGGGGAACCGGTGTCGTTGGCGCCACGAGCGTTGTCGGCAACGATTTGAGCTTTGATCTCAGCATTTAGAGACATGGTATTACTCCAGTAGAGTGTTTAAAGGTTCACAGCCAATCTCTAATTCAGCCGTGAAATGAGGGCGGTATCATAATCGTCCCCGCCCCTTTTCGCAACGGGAAAGACGCGTGACAGACCGATACCGCCTGAGGATCACTCCTCGTCGTGGTAGCGAACAAGACGCTTGGGCGCCACGCGCCCCTCGTCATCGATCTCGCCAACCCCGATGAATTCGCGCTCCGGGCCAACCGTCATGCGGACCTGGCCGCTTTGGGGGCTACCTGCGACCTGCACGGCCTGACCCTGGTTCACATAGGCGGCCACGGCGACCAGCATGTTCACCTCGGGCAGAGAGGCCACGGCGGTGTCCATCGGCAGCAACAGGGGATCCAGCTGCTCCCGTGGCGGAATGCTTTCGGCCTTGGCCTGCTCGAAGATACACTCGAGCTGCTCCAGGGTCAGCATCCGCTCGTAGGGGTAGCTCGCCACCTGGGTGCGACGCAGCTGGGTGACGTGAGCGCCACAGCCCAGCACTTCCCCCAGATCGTCCACCAGGGAGCGGATATAGGTACCCTTGCTGCAATGCACTTCCAGCTTCACCTCGTCCCCCTCGAAGCCGAGCAGCTTGAGTTCGAAGATGGTGATGGGACGGGCTTCCCGCTCGATCTCGATCCCTTCACGGGCATATTCGTAGAGCGGGCGGCCGTTGTGCTTGAGGGCGGAGTACATGGACGGCACCTGCATTATGGGGCCGCGGAACTGGTCCAGCGCCTCGATCAGGGTGCCCACCGCCACGTTCACCGGGCGGGTGGAAACCACCTCGCCGTCGGAGTCGCTGGTATTGGTGCGCTCGCCCAGCTTGGCGGTCACCTCATAGCGCTTGTCCGCTTCCAGCAGATACTGGGAGAACTTGGTGGCCTCCCCGAGGCAGATCGGCAACATGCCGGTGGCCAGGGGGTCCAGGGCGCCGGTATGGCCAGCCTTGGCGGCGTTGTAGATCCGCTTGACCTTCTGCAACACATCGTTGGAAGTCAGGCCGGTCGGTTTGTCCAGCAGCAGGATGCCGTGTACGTCACGGCCTTTGAAACGACGTCTACGAGACATCTCAGGCGTTATCCTCAGTCGTGTCATCCGGTGCGGATTGCTCTTCGTCACGACCGGCTTCAGTCATGCGACGCTTGTCTTCACGCACAGTGTTGGTCACCAGGTTGGAGAGGCGCATCCCCTCGACCAGGGTCTGGTCGTAGTAGAAACGCAGCTCGGGCACCACCCGCAGACGCATGGCGCTACCCAGCAGGCTGCGGATGTAACCGGCAGCCTCGGTCAGGCCCTTGAGCCCTTCCTTGATGCGCTCGGCGTCATTCTCCAGTTGCAAGAAGGTGACATAAACCTTGGCATAGTTGAGGTCCTTGGAGACCTCCACGTCGGAGACGGTCACCATGCCGATGCGCGGGTCTTTCACCTCGCGCTGCAGGATCAGCGCGATTTCACGCTGGATCTGCTGTCCGACCCGACGGGTCCGGCTGAATTCTCTGGCCATATTCTATCCTGCGATAAAAGGGGGCCGCGGCCCCCTATTTTGTCTAACTCTCGGCTTACAGAGTCCGTTGGATTTCAACGGTCTCGTACACCTCGATCTGGTCGCCTTCGCGCACGTCGTTGTAGTTCTTGACCGCGATACCACACTCGTAGCCGTTGCGAACTTCGTTGACGTCATCCTTGAAGCGGCGCAGGGATTCCAGCTCGCCTTCATAGATAACCACGTTGTCACGCAGAACGCGAATGCGGTTGGAACGCTTGACCACACCTTCGGTGACCATACAGCCAGCAACGGCGCCGAACTTCGGCGACTTGAAGACGCTACGCACTTCAGCCAGACCGATGATCTCCTGACGATACTCAGGAGCCAGCTTGCCGCTCATGGCCTGCTTCACTTCGTCGATCAGGTCATAGATGACGGAGTAGTAACGCAGATCCAGGCTCTCGGATTCGATGACCTTGCGCGCAGAAGCGTCGGCACGGACGTTGAAGCCCACCAGGATGGCGCTGGAAGCCGCGGCCAGGGTCGCGTCGGTTTCGGTGATGCCACCTACGCCGGAACCCACGATCTTCACCTTCACTTCGTCGGTGGAGAGTTTGACCAGCGCATCGCAGATCGCTTCCACAGAGCCTTGTACATCGGCCTTGATCACCACGTTCACTTCGGACACTTCGCCCTCGGTCATGTTGGCAAACATGTTTTCCAGCTTGGCCTTCTGCTGGCGGGCCAGCTTGACTTCGCGGAACTTGCCCTGACGGTAGAGCGCCACTTCACGGGCTTTCTTCTCGTCACGCACGACCGTGGCTTCGTCACCGGCAGAGGGAACGCCGGACAGGCCGAGGATTTCCACTGGCAGAGAGGGACCTGCTTCCTTGATCTCGCGACCCAGTTCGTCACGCATGGCGCGAACCCGGCCGTATTCGAGACCACACAGAACGATGTCGCCCTGACGCAGAGTACCTTCCTGTACCAGCACGGTGGCAACCGGACCACGACCTTTATCCAGGAAGGATTCGATCACGACGCCGTTGGCCATGCCGTCAACCACCGCTTTCAGCTCCAGGACTTCGGCCTGGATCAGGATGGCTTCCAGCAGGTCGTCGATGCCTTCGCCAGACTTGGCGGAGACGTGCACGAACTGGCAATCGCCACCCCAGTCTTCGGACATGACGTTGTAACGGGCCAGCTCGGTCTTGACGCGATCCGGATCCGCTTCAGGCTTGTCGATCTTGTTCACCGCAACAACCAGCGGCACACCGGCCGCCTTGGCGTGCTGGATAGCTTCGATGGTTTGCGGCATCACACCGTCGTCAGCTGCAACAACCAGAACAACGATGTCGGTCGCCTTGGCACCACGAGCACGCATGGAGGTAAACGCCGCGTGACCCGGGGTATCCAGGAAGGTGATCATCCCGCTGTCGGTCTGGACGTGGTACGCACCGATGTGCTGGGTAATGCCACCGGCTTCGCCCGCCGCGACCTTGGCTTTACGGATGTAGTCCAGCAGCGAGGTCTTGCCGTGGTCGACGTGACCCATGATGGTCACGACCGGCGCACGCGGCTTGGCTTCGGAGGTCTCGTCACGATCGGACAGTACCGCCTCTTCCAGCTCGTTCTCACGGCGCAGCACTACCTTGTGACCCATCTCCTCGGCGACCAGCTGAGCGGTCTCCTGGTCGATCACCTGGTTGATGGTGGCCATGGCACCCATCTTCATCATCACCTTGATGACTTCAACGCCCTTGACGGCCATCTTGTTGGCGAGCTCCGCCACTGTGATGGTCTCGCCGATGACGACGTCACGGTTGACCACGGCAGCCGGCTTGTTGAAGCCGTGTTTCATGGCGTTCGGCATGGCCATCTTGCCACGCTTGCCTTTGCGGGCACGCGGATCGCGGGAGTTGCGGTCATTGCGGTCGTCTTCGCGACGGCCGACTTTCTTCGGCGCCTTGGCAGCGGCAGCCGTGCGACGGCTGGTCTCTTCCTTACGATCCAACTCATCTTCGGCCGCTTGCGCGTGCTTGTTGGTGGTCAGATGGTAATCGCTGCTCTCTTTGGCGCGAGCCGCTTCTTCTTCAGCCCAGCGGGCCGCATTCTGTTCCACCATGATGCGAGCCTCTTCGGCTTTCTTCGCGGCGAGTTCTTCAGCTTTTTGCAAAGCTGTCTGTTCCTGTTGGCGCTTCAGTTCTTCTGCTTCGCGCTTGGCCATCTTTTCTGCCTCTTGCTGAGCTGTGCTACCGGCTGCTTTGGCGGGCTGTTGAGCCTGTCGAGCCTTCTGTTGTGCCTCGATCCGCGCCTTTTCCTCAGCTTCACGACGAGCCTGCTCAGCCTCACGGCGAGCCTTCTCTTCAGCGTCGAGGCGGGCCTTCTCTTCGGCCTCGCGACGAGCTTTTTCTTCTGCTTCCAAACGCGCTGTTTCCTCGGCTTCCGCCTGGCGCTGTTCATCTTCCAGCGCCGAGCGTCTTACATAGGTGCGAGACTTGCGCACTTCTACCTGCACTTCCTTGTTCTTGCCACCAGTCCCCTGAACACTCAGAGTGCTCTTGGTCTTGCGCTGCAAGGTCATGCGAGCAGGTGCGGTGACCTCGTCACCTCCATGCTGTTTCTTCAGATGTGCCAGCAGAGTCTGTTTCTCAGACTCGCTGACCATGTCGTCGGCCTTGCTCTTCACGATGCCGGCATCGACAAACTGCTGGAGAAGACGATCAACCGGCGTGTCGATGTCAGTGGCAAGTTGCTTAACTGATACTTCTGCCATTCATTTTCCTCCGTTTGACCTTATTCAGACTGCTCTTCTCCGAACCAACAGATATTGCGAGCAGCCATAATGAGCTCACCAGCCTTCTCGGCGGTCAACTCTTCGATGTCGGCAAGGTCATCGATACCTTGCTCTGCCAAATCTTCCAGGGTGCCGACACCGCGAGCGGCCAGGGCATAGGCCATTTCACGACCGAGGCCGGAGAGATTGAGCAGTTCTTCGGAAGGCTCGACGCCTTCAAAGGATTCTTCTTTGGCCAGGGCCTTGGTGGTCAGGGCATCCTTGGCACGCTTGCGCAGCTCTTCGACCATGTCTTCATCCAGACCGTCGATGGCCAGCAGCTCGTTGACCGGGACGAAGGCGATCTCTTCCAGAGTGGAGAAGCCCTCTTCCATCAGCAGGCCGGCGAAATCGTCGTCGATATCTAGGGTGCTGGTGAACAGCGTCAGGATGCGGTCGTTCTCGGCCTGGTGCTTGGCACGCATGTCCTCGACGGTCATCACGTTCAGTTCCCAACCGGTCAGCTGGGAGGCCAGACGCACGTTCTGACCGTTGCGGCCGATGGCCTGGGCCAGGTTGGCGGCTTCCACGGCGATGTCCATGGTGTGGTTGTCTTCATCAACGATGATGGAAGCCACATCGGCTGGCGCCATGGCGTTGATCACGTATTGGGCCGGGTTGTCATCGTACAGCACGATGTCGGCACGCTCACCGCTCAGCTCGGCGGAGACGGCCTGAACGCGGGCACCACGCATGCCGATACAGGCACCGATCGGGTCGATACGACGATCGTTGGTCTTGACCGCGATCTTGGCGCGGGAACCCGGATCACGGGCGGCGCCCATGATTTCGATCATCTCTTCGCCGATTTCCGGCACTTCGATGCGGAACAGCTCTTTCAGGAAGTCCGGGCTGGAGCGGCTGACGAACAGCTGGGAACCACGGGCTTCCGGACGCACGGCGTAGAGCAGGCCACGGATACGGTCGCCGGGACGGAAGGTCTCACGGGGCAGCATGTCGTCACGGAAGATCACGGCTTCGGCATTGCTGCCCAGATCCAGGATCACGTTGTCGCGGTTGCTCTTCTTGACCACGCCGCTGATGATGGTGCCTTCCTTGTCCTTGAACTGGTCAACGACCTGGGAACGCTCAGCCTCGCGCACTTTCTGCACGATGACCTGCTTGGCGGTCTGGGTGGTGATACGGTCGAAGGTCACAGAGTCAATCTGGTCTTCAACATAGTCGCCGATCTGGATATCCGGCTGCTCGATCTGAGCGGCTTCGAGAGTGATTTCCCCGTACGGGTTCTCCATGGAAGCCTGATCGGCCACCACGACCCAACGGCGATAGGTGTCATAGTCACCGGTCTTGCGATCGATCTCGACACGCACTTCAATCTCGCCTTCGTATTTTTTCTTGGTCGCAGTCGCCAGCGCAGTCTCCAGAGCCTGGAAAATCTTCTCGCGGGGGACAGCCTTCTCGTTGGACACAGCGTCAACGACCAGCAAAATCTCTTTATTCATATCCGATAGCCTCGTTAACCAAAGTTCGGCACTATGTTCGCTTTTTGGATATTGGTGAAAGCCAACACCTCGTCCTTACCATCTACCGTCAGAGTGATCATGTCCCCCTGCACGGCTTTGATTACGCCTTTGAACTTGCGGCGGTTGTTTGTTGCCATCCGAAGCGTTACCGCCGCCTCCTGGCCAACGTATTTTTCGAACTGGGCGACCTTGAACAGTGGACGATCCAAACCCGGGGAAGACACCTCAAGGTAGTACTCCTCGGTGATGGGATCTTCGACATCCATGATGGCGCCGACCTGGCGGCTCACCTCGGCACAGTCTTCCACCGTCACGCCTTGCTCCGAGTCGATGAAAACGCGCAAGGTCGAGTGCTTACCCGCACGGATAAACTCGATACCCCACAGTTCAAAACCCAAGGCAACGACCGGAGCCTCGAGCAGATCGGTCAAACGTTGTTCCAACGTAGCCAAAGTCACCCTCCGAAAAACGAAAAAAGGGCATATAGCCCAGATAGAAATAGATTCAGAGTAAATTGCACATAACAAAAAGCCCCGATGTCAAATCGGGGCTTGGCGCTTTACCCTGATTGTCGCCTCGCAGCGACCGCCTTCCTGAGCGTAGGAAATGCGTGAAATTTGGTTGCGGGGGCCGGATTTGAACCGACGACCTTCGGGTTATGAGCCCGACGAGCTACCATGCTGCTCCACCCCGCGTCCGAAATCGTGCGAGATTATAGCCACTTCACTCTCGTGAGACAAGACTCAGCGGCTATAACATCCCGGTTACCCGGGTTCACTACTTAATTGGTGCCGTGGGCGGGACTCGAACCCGCACACCCTAGAGCACTACCCCCTCAAGATAGCGTGTCTACCAATTCCACCACCACGGCAAAACTCTTATTCGGGAACGTCAGTATCTTTCTTCACTGGCGCTTTGCTCTGCTCAACTTGTTGAGTCTGTTGCAGATTTTCCCATTCACTACCCTGTTTGACCTTGTTGCTGGACATGGAACCCAGAACCAGACTAATCAAGAAAAACAGAGTAGCCAAAATCGCTGTTGTGCGGGTCAGGAAGCTGCCTGAACCACCGGAGCCGAATACAGTATTCGATGCCCCTGCGCCGAAGGAGGCGCCCATATCAGCGCCTTTACCTTGCTGAATCATCACCAGACCAATCAGAGCCAGCGATACCAGAAGATAAACGACCAAAAGAATCTCGTACATTTAACTTGCACCCTTTGCCGCTTCAACTATTCCTAAAAACGCCTCGCCATCAAGACTTGCTCTGCCTATCAGACCGCCATCAATATCGGGCTGCGCAAACAAATCTTGTGCATTGGCCGGTGTCACGCTCCCACCATAGATGATTCTAACTTTCTCACCTATTACCGGAGTATCCTCCGCCAAGCGACCGCGAATAAAGGAATGAACCTCTTGTGCCTGCTCGGGTGTGGCGCATTTACCTGTACCTACAGCCCAGATTGGCTCGTAGGCGATGATAGCATTATCGAAAGCCATCGCGCCATTTTTCTCTATGACGATATCCAGTTCCTCAGCAATCACCTCAAAGGTTCGTCTTGCCTGCCTCGCCGCTCCTGACTCACCCAGACAAAGTATGGGTATCAGACCTGCTGCTCTGACTGCCGCAAACTTCTCTGCGACGATGAAACTGGTCTCACCAAAGAGACGCCTGCGCTCGGAGTGGCCAACAAGTACATATCGGCAACCTGCCTCGACCAGCATCTCACACGAGATTTCACCCGTATAAGCGCCTTGCCTGTGCTGGCTCACGTTCTGAGCCCCCAACTTCACCCTCCCCTGCTCACCGAGCAGTTCGGCCGTGAAACCGAGATGCACATGGGATGGACACAAGACCACATCTACGTCTTCATCAATGCACTCTGTGCACTGACTCGTAAACTGCTCTAACTGCGACCTACTACCGTGTAACTTCCAGTTGGCTGCTACAAACGGCTTGCGATGTCCCATCGGCAACTCCCTTGCGAAAGCGGAGCTGATAATATCCAGAGGATGCTCAGCTGACAAGTGCTATTTTCAAATTTTCTAATCGTTTGAACAAGATACAACCAAGGCGACTAAAAAGCCGCCTGGTTGTTCATTAAAACGCCGATTCGACCTGTTTGGCGATGCGCTCTGCCATATCGCGCACCTGCTGTTCGTATTCACCTTCGACCATGACCCGGATCAGGGGCTCGGTGCCAGATTTGCGCAACAGCACCCGGCCACGGCCGGCCAGTTCCTGCTCCACTGCCGCCACTTCCTGCTGAACGACACTGGAGGTCAGCGGATCCTTGCCTTCGGCGAAGCGCACATTGACCAGTACTTGCGGGAACTTGCTCATGCCCGAACGCAATTTGGCCAGCGGCATCTCGGCACTGCGCATGGCCATCAGCACCTGCAGGGCGGCGACGATACCATCCCCCGTGGTGGTCTGATCCAGGCAGATGATGTGACCGGAGTTTTCGCCCCCGATGCGCCAGCCCTTCTCGTTCATCATCTCAAGCACGTAGCGGTCACCCACCTTGGCACGGGCAAAGGGGATGCCCAGGGTCTGAAGTGCCAGCTCCAGTCCCATGTTGGCCATCAGGGTGCCCACAACACCGCCCTTGAGGCGGCCATGGCGCAGGGCATCCCGGGCGATGATGTAGAGGATCTCATCCCCGTCGATGATGTAACCTGTGCTGTCCACCATCACCAGACGGTCGCCGTCACCATCGAAAGCGACGCCGAGATCGGCTTTGCACTCCTGGACCTTGGCGGCCAGCGCCTCCGGTGCGGTGGAACCGACGCCGTCATTGATGTTGAGCCCATCCGGGCTGCAGCCGATGGCGATGACTTCGGCACCCAGCTCGCGGAAGACGGAAGGGGCGATGTGATAGGTGGCGCCATGACCGCAATCCACCACCATTCTCAGCCCTTCCAGGCTCAGATTGGAGGGGAAGGTGCTCTTGCAGAATTCGATGTAACGACCGGCCGCATCATCGATGCGCAGCGCCTTGCCAAGCTCCGCGGACTCTACACACTTGAGTTCGTTGTCGAGCTCGGCTTCGATGGCCAGCTCGACATCATCGGGTAGCTTAGTGCCGTCGGCGGAGAAGAACTTGATACCGTTGTCGTAATAGGGGTTGTGGGATGCACTGATGACGATGCCGGCTTCGGCACGGAAGGTGCGAGTCAGGTAGGCAACCGCCGGGGTGGGCATGGGTCCCATCAATATGGCTTTGAGACCGGCGGCGGAGAGCCCCGCCTCCAGTGCCGACTCCAGCATGTAACCGGAGATACGGGTATCCTTGCCGATCAGCACCTTCTTGGTCCCTTTCTTGGAGAGCACCTTGCCGGCGGCCCAGCCCAGTTTCATGACGAAATCCGGGGTGATCGGGTATTCACCCACCTTGCCGCGCACGCCGTCGGTGCCGAAGTACTTTCTGGTCATTGTCTGTTTCTCGTTTTTCTATTTGGATATGAAATCTTGTCCCGTCATGGTCATCCAGCCTGTACGCAAGACATCCATGGTGGCCCGCACGTCGTGCACCCGGATGATCCTGGCGCCATGTTGCAACCCGATCAGGGCACAGGCCAGACTACCAGCCAACCGCTCGGCTACCGGGCGGTCAAGCAGGTTGCCTATCATAGACTTTCGTGACATGCCCACCAAGAGCGGAAGTTGGTAATCGAGCAGTGACGCCTGCTGTGCCAGCAGCTGATAGTTGTGCGCCAGCGTCTTGCCAAAGCCATAGCCTGGATCCAGTACCAGATGCTCACGCGGGATACCGGCCCCCAGACAAGCGGCAATCCGCTCGTCAAAGAAGGCTCTCACCTCCCCCAGCAAATCGTCATAGTGCGGCTCCACCTGCATGGTACGGGGCTGCCCCTGCATGTGCATGAGGCATACCGGTACGCCAGCCTCGGCCGCCGCGCCCAGCGCTCCCGGCTCTTGCAGAGCGCGGACATCATTGATGAGGTGACCACCTGCAGCACAACCCTCCCGCATGACAATAGCCTTGGAGGTATCGAGGGAGATCATCACATCCAGCTCGGAGACCATGCGCTCCACCACGGGGATGACCCTGTCCAGCTCCTCCTGCTCGCTCACGTCGGGGGCGCCCGGGCGGGTCGACTCGCCACCTATATCGATAAGGGTGGCCCCATCGGCCACCATGTCGCGGGCATGACCCAACGCCAGATCGATCTGCTTGAAGCGGCCACCATCTGAAAAGGAGTCCGGCGTCACATTGAGAATGCCCATGACATGGGGACGGTCGAGAGAAAGGGTACGTCCCTTGCTGATTAACTGCATTGCTTCAACTACCTCCAACAAGAGCGGCAAACTCTTCGTGCAAAGAAAAACCCCGGGCAAGCCCGGGGTTTGTATCATGACAACTTATTTGGCCGGGACATCGTTCGCCTTGTCGATGTCACTCAGAGGTGCACTGCCCTCTTCAGCCGGCGCCTTGGCCTCCGGCTCGTTGTTCACGCTGGCACCACCTTGCGGGGTGTCACCGTGCTCATCATGCCAGTTGCTGGGAGCACGGACCTCGCGACGCGCCATCAGATCATCGATCTGCTTGGCATCGATGGTCTCGTACTTCATCAATGCATCTTTCATGGTGTGCAGCACATCCATGTTGTCCAGCAGGATCTGCTTGGCACGATCGTAGTTGCGATCGATGACCTGCTTGACCTCTGCATCGATGATGCGGGCGGTATCGTCAGACATGTGCTTGGCCTTGGCCATGCTGCGGCCGAGGAAGACTTCACCGTCCTCTTCTGCGTAAAGCATGGGGCCGAGACGCTCGGACATGCCCCACTGGGTCACCATCTTGCGGGCGATGTCGGTGGCACGTTCGATGTCGTTGGATGCACCGGTCGATACCTTCTCGGCACCGTAGATCAGCTCTTCCGCCAGACGACCGCCATACAGGCTGGAGATCATGGACTCCAGATGCTGCTTGGAGTGGCTCCAGCGGTCCTGTTCCGGCAGGTACATGGTCACACCCAGCGCACGGCCGCGCGGAATGATGGAGACCTTGTAGACAGGGTCATGATCCGGCACCACGCGACCAATGATGGCGTGACCCGCTTCATGATAGGCCGTCATCTCCTTCTCGGACTCTTTCATCACCATGGAGCGACGTTCCGCCCCCATCATGATCTTGTCCTTCGCCTTTTCGAACTCCAGCATGGAGACCACTCGGCGGCTCTCGCGAGCAGAGAAGAGGGCAGCCTCGTTCACCAGGTTGGCCAGATCGGCACCGGAGAAACCAGGGGTACCACGGGCAATCAGCGCCGGATTGACGTCATCCGCCAGCGGTACCTTGCGCATGTGCACTTTCAGGATCTGCTCACGACCGCGAACATCCGGCAAGCCGACCACGACCTGGCGGTCGAAACGACCTGGACGCAGCAGCGCAGGATCCAGTACGTCGGGACGGTTGGTGGCGGCGATGACGATGATGCCTTCATTGCCTTCAAAACCATCCATTTCAACCAGCATCTGGTTCAGGGTCTGCTCACGTTCGTCGTGACCACCACCCAGACCGGCGCCACGCTGGCGACCGACCGCATCGATCTCATCAATGAAGATGATGCAGGGGGAGGATTTCTTGGCCTGTTCGAACATGTCACGCACCCGGGAGGCACCGACACCCACGAACATTTCCACGAAGTCCGAACCTGAAATGGTGAAGAACGGCACCTTGGCCTCGCCTGCAATGGCTTTGGCCAGCAGGGTCTTACCGGTACCGGGAGGACCTACCAACAGGACGCCGGTCGGGATCTTGCCACCCAGCTTCTGGAATTTGGTCGGGTCACGCAGATAGTCGACCAGCTCCTTGACCTCTTCCTTTGCCTCGTCACAACCGGCTACGTCGGCAAAGGTAGTTTTGATCTGATCTTCGCTCATCAGGCGAGCCTTGCTCTTGCCGAACGACATGGCACCCTTGCCGCCGCCGCCCTGCATCTGACGCATGAAGAAGACCCAGACACCGATCAGCAACAGCATCGGGAACCAGGAGATGAAGATGGACGTGATCAGAGATGGTTCTTCCGGCTTCTCACCCATCACTTTGACGTTATGGTTGAGCATGTCGTTGAGCAGTTGGGGATCCGGCGCAGGAATGATGGTGGTGAAACGTTCACCGGTGCGCTTGACGCCATTGATGACCTTGCCATCCATCCGCACTTCACGGATCTGCTCCTGGGTCACTTCTTTCACGAAGCTGGAATAGTCCAGCTGGCGACTGGTGGTATCGCTGGGGCTGAAGCTATTGAACACCGACATCAGCACGACGGCGATGACCAGCCACAGGATTAGGTTTTTCGCCATGTCACTCAAATCAATGACCTCGCAGACTGACAGTTAACGATGAGGGTTAGGGTACTACAGTTTAAAACCGGTAGCCACAATGTAGACTTCTCGTGAACGGGCACGGGACGAGTCTGGTTTTCGAATCTTGACGACAGAGAAAAGTCTACGTATTTCATTGAGATAGGCATCAAACCCCTCCCCCTGGAACACCTTGACTACAAAACTGCCATTACTGCTAAGGACCTGATTGCACATGTCCAGCGCCAGTTCCACCAGGTACATGGCACGGGCTTGATCCACCTGCTGGGTACCGCTCATGTTGGGCGCCATGTCGGACATGACGACATCCACCTTATCGGGGCCGACTCGCTCCAGCAAGGCGCCGAGTACAGTTTCCTCCCGAAAGTCCCCTTGCAGGAAATCGACACCGGCAATGGAATCCATCGGCAAAATATCACACGCAATGACGCGCCCCTTGTCACCGACCTGGTCGATAGCAAATTGGGACCAGCCACCGGGAGCAGCCCCCAGGTCCACTACCGTCATCCCCGGCTTGAGCAGCCGGTCTTTGCCCTGGATCTCGTCGATCTTGAAAACGGCGCGAGAGCGCAGTCCCAACTTCTGGGCTTTCTTGACGTATTGGTCGTCGAAATGTTCTTTTAACCAGCGGGTTGAACTGGGGGAACGTTTTTTCTGGGTCATGATTGTCGACTTTAAAAAACCACAAGGGTTATTAGTATTAAGGGCTAAGTGGGGGTAGAATACGCCCCTTTCAACCCTGACTTATGAAGAAATTGCCATGATTCTCAACAATAAACAGAAACAGTACCTCAAGGGCCTGGCCCACAGTCTGAAGCCGGTCGTCCTGCTGGGACAACACGGTCTGACCGAAGGGGTGCTGGCCGAGATCGATCTGGCGCTGAACCACCACGAGCTGATCAAGGTTAAGGTTGCGTCTGAAGATCGTGAGATGAAACAGCTGGTGATGGATGCCATCGTTCGCGAGACCGGCGCCATCAAGGTACAGAGCATGGGCCATGTACTGACCATCTACCGTCAGGCCAAAGAGCCCAAGATCCAGTTGCCGCGCAAGTAACAGGAAAGAGCATTCGCTCTTTCCTTCATTTCCCTTCTTCCCAAGTCGCTTGCCAAAATAGTTGCCAGGCCCTTAACCTGCGATGAATAGCCGTGGACACCCACTATGGACAAGCATCAGCTCCTCACCGATGAAGAACTGGCCATGCTGCGGGACCTGGGAAACGATGAAGACATTGCCACCAGCCAATACCTACGCGGCACCCTGCCCCTTCCTCTCCAAAGCCTGTTGCAGCGAGCCAAGCCCCTGACACTCGAAGCCCGCATCGCCGGCTACCAATTGCGTTTCCCGCTCCACTGCACCCAGGCAGAGGAGGGCCACGCCGAGCTGCGCATCGCCGCGCCGACCATTACCGAGCTGGGTTCGCCCCATCTGCGCGCCTGGCGACTCGACGAAAAGGCCGTGCTTTGCACCGAAGACGCGGAGTACGAGGTATACAGCCTCTCCCTTGGAGGTCTCATCGTGGCCGGCTTGCCGGACGCCTTTGCCAAGGGAGATCCACTTGGCGGATACCTTCGCATCGAGGATCTCCCTCCCTTGGCCATGACAGGCACCCTCGTCAGGCACGTGGATGCCAATCCACATCGCCATGACTGGGCCGTCCAGTTCCGGCTGGGCAAGGAGGATCAGGAACAATTGCGGGACTGGCTCTTCCAGCGCCACCAGGACGCCTTCGTCCAGGCCTATCAGGGTGACTAAAGACAACAGGGGAGCCCGGCTCCCCTGTCTCTTTCCCCGACGTTCAATCAGAGATAGGCAACTTCCAGGATCTCGTACTCCACATCGCCACCCGGCGTCTTGACGATGGCAACGTCATCCACTTCCTTGCCGATCAGGGCTCGGGCAATGGGGGAGTTCACGGAAATCATGTTCTGCTTGATGTCCGCCTCGTCGTCTCCCACGATGCGGTAGATCACTTCCTCTTCCGTTTCACTTTTGAGCAGGGTCACGGTTGCGCCGAAGATGACACGGCCATTGTTGGCAATCTTGGTGACATCGATAATCTGGGCATTGGAGAGCTTGCCTTCGATTTCCTGAATGCGGCCTTCACAGAAACCCTGCTGCTCGCGGGCGGCATGGTATTCGGCATTTTCTTTCAGATCGCCATGTTCACGGGCATCAGCAATCGCTTCGATAATCTGGGGACGCAGCTCGGTCTTGAGATAATCGAGCTCTTGACGCAGCTTTTCAGCGCCGCGAACAGTCATCGGAGTATGATTCATAGTCGAAACCTGGGTTGCTTTATAAAGAGAAGCTGCGGCAATCAAAAGAGAGCCGCAGCTGTCGGTTCGGATGGGGCATCTTAATATGAAGCCGCCACAAAATCCATGTCAGCCCCTGCGAGCGGGATCCCGCTTTGGGCCAGCGTTACTTGGATTCCGAGACGCCAAGCGGAGCCGACACCGTCGGTTTGCCCTGCATGATGGCGATCTCGACACGTCGGTTCATGCGCCGATTCTCCGGGCTGTTGTTGGGCACCAGCGGCTGGGAATCCGCCATCCCTTGCACCACCAGACGATTGCCGTCAAAACCGGGCACCTTGATCATCTGGTGGGCAACCGCCACCGCCCGCTGGGATGAAAGCTCCCAGTTGGACTGAAACAACTCGTCCTCGGTGGCCACATTGTCGGTGTGGCCGGAGACGGTGATCTCCCCCGGCACATCCTTGAGCAGCGCAGCCACCTTGCGGATCACCGGCCAGAACTGGGGTTGCAGGAAGGCGGATCCCGCCGGGAACGCCGCTTTCTCGCGAATGCGAATGATGATCTGCTGACCCAGCGCCTCTATCTCGATGGCCCCATCCTGGATCTGGGCCTGCATCTGCTCCGCCAGTGCCTTGGCCAGGGTGTTGGACTGTTCCTGCGCCTTCTGGGCCTCCTGGGCGGTATCGCCACCGCTCTGCTGGCCTTCGGTCTTGTCATGTCCACCCGCCTTGTCCGCATCCCCAGGCTGGAAATCCAGCTCGGTCTGGGTCATGTCGATGGTCTGCTGCATGATGGTGTCAATAGGGGTCGGCTCGGGGCGACCAGGACGAAACTCCTGGGCGATGACCGAGGTTCCCTTGGGGATATCCTTGACCTCCAGGATGTTCTGCACCCCGAACGCCTTCTCCATGGAACCGGCGATCTGCTTGAACTTCTGCACATCCATCTCGGCAAAGGAGAGCAAGAGCACGAAGAAGCACATCAGCAGAGACATGAGATCCGCGAAGGTTCCCATGTAACCGGGCAATCCGGGAGGCGGGCACTTGCACTTTGCCATCTGTGCGCTCCTATTCGGTCCCGTTGTTGCGTTTGGACTGATTCAGGTAGTTCTGCAACATGGCCTGGATCACCCTCGGGTTCTGTCCATCCTGGATCCCCATGATGGCGTCGAGGATCAGGGTGCGACTCAACTGTTCCTCGCCACTGCGCAGTTCCAGCTTGTCCGCGATGGGGATGGCAATCATGTTGGCCTCGATGGCGCCATACAGGGTCGTCAGCAAGGCCACCGCCATGGCCGGACCGATGGATTTGGGGTCGCTCATGTTGGCCAGCATGGCCACCAACCCCACCAGGGTACCGATCATGCCCATGGCCGGACCGAGATCCCCCAGGGAGCGGAACACCTTGATGGCCGTGGCGTGACGCTCGGACGTCAGTTCGATGTCCTTCTCCATCACCGCACGCACCACGTCGGCATCATGGCCGTCCACCAGCATGTCGATGCCCTTCTTCATGAAGGTATTGGGGATCTCCGCCGCCTCCAGAGCCAGAAAGCCCCCCTTGCGGGCCGCATCCGCCAGTTCCACCGCCTTGGTGATGAGATCGTCGAGCTTGTCCCCCTTGTACATGAAGGCCTTGCCCGCGACCTTGAAGGCCATCAGAAACTGGCCGAGGTTGAATTTCATCATGCAGATGAACACGGACCCCAGTATGGTGATGTAGACCGATGGCATGTCCACATACATGCTCATGGGGCCGCCCAGCAACATGCCGTACACCACGACCCCGAACCCCAGCACTAAGCCTATCAGACTCCCTAAATCCACATCCCTACTCCTGTCGCCGAACGTGCCGTCTAATTATATTGCGTTGAATTTTCTGCTATTGCGTCCCCGGCAGCAAGCCCGGTACACCGCAATCGCCGATCGGCAATGCGTGGTTGCATGCCCGTTCTTATCGGCCAGGGTCAGGATAGTTTGAGGACGCCGCGTTTTTCTGCCTCCCCCCTGTGGCCGGTCGATGTTAAGATGAGCCGTTTTTTTCAATCCCCGAGGATGGACATGGCCAGTAAAAAAATCGACCGTCTGAGTTTTGATGCCACCCTGGAAGAGCTGGAAACCATAGTGCATCAACTCGAACAGGGCTCGCTCCCCCTCGAGGAGGCACTCAAACAATTCGAACAGGGCATCCATCTGGTGCGTGCCGGCCAGCAGAAGCTGGAACAGGCCGAACAGAAGATCCAGATCCTCCTGACCCAGGCCGATGGCAGCGAGCAAGCGGTCCCCTTTCGAGCAGAACAAGGAGAGGAGTGAGTGACCCTGGACGATTTCTCCCGCCTGCATCGGCGCCGCATCGACGATTGCCTCTCGGCACAGCTTGACGCCCTGCCCGCCATGGCGCCACGTTTGCGGGACGCGATGAAATACGGCCTGCTGCTCGGTGGAAAACGGGTGCGCCCCTTCCTGGTCTATGCCGTTGGCGAGATGCTGGGCGTCAAGAGCGAACTGCTGGATGGCCCCGCCGCCGCCGTGGAGTGCATTCACGCATACTCCCTCCTGCACGACGACTTGCCCGCCATGGACGACGACGACCTGCGTCGTGGTCAGCCCACCGTACACAAGGCCTTCGATGAAGGCACAGCCATCCTGGCGGGCGATGCCCTGCAGACCCTGGCGTTTTCCATTCTGGCCGACCACCCCATGCCCGATACATTGATGGCCAACCGGGTGCGGATGCTGAGTGCCCTGGCCCGCGCGTCCGGCTATCTCGGCATGTGCGGCGGTCAGGCACTGGATCTGGACGCCGAAGGGCGCCGGATCAGCCTCGCCGAGCTGGAGCAGGTGCACCGCCACAAGACCGGGGCCCTCATCGAGTGCGCCGTGACCCTCGGCGCCCTGTGCAAGGCTGACGTGGACCCCGCCACCCTCACCGCCCTGCAAACCTATGCCGCCGCCATCGGACTCGCCTTCCAGGTGCAGGACGACATCCTCGACATCACGGGCGATACTGCCACCCTGGGCAAGCCGCAAGGCTCGGATCTGGCGCTGGAAAAGAGTACCTATCCGGCCCTGCTCGGACTCGACAATGCCCGTGAGCTGGCTCGCGAACTGCATGACAAGGCCTTAACAGCCCTGCAATCCTTGCCCTACAATACCGACATTCTGGAAGCGTTTGCCGATTACATCATCGAGCGAACCCACTAAACGCTGGATAACAGTAACAATATGAGCGTTGATATTAGCGATTTCCCCAACCTGGCCCTCGCAGACACGCCGGTCGATTTGCGATCCCTCCCCTTCGAGCGGCTGCCCGTGGTGTGCAACGAGCTGCGCGAGTATCTGCTGCGCTCGGTGAGCCGCTCCAGCGGCCACTTCGCCTCCGGCCTTGGCACCGTCGAGCTGACGGTTGCCCTGCACTATGTCTACAACACCCCCTTCGATCGGCTGGTGTGGGACGTAGGCCACCAGGCCTATCCCCACAAGATCCTGACCGGACGACGGGAGCGCATTCACACCATTCGCCAGAAAGATGGCCTGCACCCCTTCCCCTGGCGGGAAGAGAGCGAGTACGACGTGCTCAGCGTGGGCCACTCCAGCACCTCCATCGGGGCAGCGCTCGGCATGGCGGTGGCGGCCGAGAGCGAAGGGCTTGGCCGCAAGGTGGTCGCGGTCATCGGTGATGGCGCCATCACCGCCGGCATGGCCTTCGAGGCCCTCAATCACGCCGGCGATGTCCACAAGGACATGCTGGTGGTGCTCAACGACAACGAGATGTCCATCTCCGAGAACGTGGGAGCCCTGAACAATCACCTCGCCAGGCTGATGTCCGGCAAGCTCTACACCACCATTCGCGAGGGAGGCAAGAAGGTGCTGGCGGGTCTGCCGCCGGTCAAGGAGCTCGCCAAGCGGGCCGAGGAGCACCTCAAGGGCATGGTGGTGCCCGGCACCCTGTTCGAGGAGTTCGGCTTCAACTACATCGGCCCCATCGACGGTCACGACATCCATGCCCTGGTCGAAACCCTGCGCAACATGCGCAACCTCAAGGGTCCCCAGCTGCTGCACGTCAAGACCAAGAAGGGCAAGGGCTACGAGCCGGCGGAAAAAGATCCCATCGGCTATCACGCCGTCCCCAAATTCAACCCGGATGACTGTGCCCTGCCCAAGAGCGCCGGTGGCAAACCCACCTTCTCCGCCATCTTCGGTCAGTGGCTGTGCGATATCGCCGCCAAGGATGAGCGCGTGGTCGGTATCACCCCCGCCATGCGCGAAGGCTCCGGTCTGGTGAAATTCAGCCAGCAATATCCGGATCGCTACTTCGACGTGGCCATCGCCGAGCAACATGCGGTCACCTTCGCCGCCGGTCTCGCCATCGCCGACCAGAAACCCGTGGTCGCCATCTATTCGAGCTTCCTGCAGCGGGCCTACGACCAGCTGATCCACGACGTGGCGCTGCAGAACCTGCCGGTGCTCTTCGCCATCGACCGGGCCGGTCTGGTGGGGGCCGACGGCCCGACCCATCAGGGGGCGTTCGACATCAGCTTCCTGCGCACCGTGCCCAACATGGTGGTGATGACCCCGTCCGACGAGAACGAGTGCCGCCAGATGCTCTACACCGGCTATCTGTGCAACGGACCAGTGGCGGTGCGCTACCCCCGTGGTAGCGGCACCGGTATCCAGGCCGAGAGCGAGATGCAGGCCCTGCCCCTCGGCAAGGGACGTGTCGTTCGCGAGGGCAAGGGGACCGCCATCCTGGCGTTCGGCACCCTGCTGCAACAGGCCAGAGCAGCCGCAGAGGCGCTGGATGCCACCCTGGTGGACATGCGCTTCGTCAAACCCATGGACGAGGCGCTGGTGCTCTCTCTGGCCGCCTCCCACGATCAGTTCGTCACCCTCGAGGACAACGCCATCATGGGCGGTGCAGGCTCTGCGGTGAACGAGCTGCTGATGGGCTGCAAGCAGTGCAAACCGGTGCTCAACCTCGGCCTGCCGGATCGCTTCATCGAGCAGGGCACCCAGGATGAGATCTACGCCCTGCTGGGGCTGGACAGCGTGGGCATTCAGACCCGCATCGAGAGCTGGCTGCAGGCCTGACAAGGGTTATTGCAAGTAATAAAAAGGGCGCCTTATGGCCAATGCTGTTCAGATAAGCACTTTTTTGACTGATTATTCATAAATTGGATTTGAGTTGAGGGGGCAAGGCTGTGTCCAGTCGATCTTCCTCCAGTCTTTATCCAGCGGGGCTTGCAATAGAAAGAGGGAGGCATCATGCCTCCCTCGCTTTTTTGTCCTGATACTACGTGGACTGGAACTCAAATTCTCTTAAGTGAACAGCATTGCGCCTTATGGCGCCTTTTTTTTGTTATTCACTGTGCCAGACCAACCCTGCTCACACACTGTCGCGAGAAGGCCGTCAACAAGGTTACAAGCCGCTCAGGAACCGAGACATACATGAGCACTCCTGATTCCACATAAGTGAGCAGCACATGAACCTTGATCACGGCCTCGCAGCCAGTTCGTGGATAGGTTTATCAGCCCTTGTAGATCTTCGGGTTGAACACATCCCGCAGCCAGTCACCCAGCAGGTTGATCACCAGCACCAGCACCACCAGGCAGAGGCCCGGGAAGGCAGTGATCCACCAGGATCCGGAGAAGATGTAGTTGAAGCCCACACTGATGAGCGACCCCAGGGACGGTTGATCAACCGGCATCCCCAGGCCCAGGAAGGAGAGGGCCGCCTCGCTCATGATGGCGTTCGCCACCTGCACGGTGGAGATGACCAGGATGGGTGACAGGCAGTTCGGCAGAATATGGCGGAACATGATGCGCGGGGCGCGGAACCCCATCACCTGAGCTGCTTCCACATACTCCTTCTTCTTCTCCGCCAGCACGGAGGCGCGTACCGTCCGGGCATACTGGGGCCACTCGGCGATACCGATGATCACCACCAGCATCAGGATGGCGAACTTCGAGTAGAACTCGGAGCCAAAGGTCGCCTGGAAGATGGCGGAGATGATGATCGCCACCATCATGGTGGAGAACGACAGCTGCACATCGGCAAAGCGCATCAGCAGGTTGTCGATGCGACCACCAAAGTAACCGGCCATCAGACCGATGACGATACCGAGCACCAGCTGCAGCCCCACCGCGAACAGACCAATGGTCAGCGAGATGCGGGCGCCATAGAGGATGGTGCTCCAGATGTCGCGTCCCTGGTTGTCGGTCCCGAGCCAGAAGCGGGCCTCGCCCCCTTCCAGCCAGGAGGGGGGCAGCTCCGCATCCATCAGATCGAAGCTGGTCTGGTCATAGACGTTGTGCGGTGCGATCCAGGGTGCCAGCAGAGCCGCCAGCACGAAGACCACAAACACCGCGAAGCTGAACATGGCTACCTTGTCCCGCAGGAAGTAGTAGACGATGTCGGAATTTTTGAAGCGTGCCCAACGGCTTGGGCTTGCAGTTACAGCGTTAGTCATCTGTTACCCCTTGGCGGTCAGGTTGACGGTCGGGTTGATCAACCCGTAGAGCAGGTCGACCAGGGTATTGGTCACCACGAAAATGAGGCCGACGAAGATGACGTAGGCGGTGATCAGCGGCGTATCGACCCGGTGGATCGCCTCAAGGAACAGGAAGCCGGTCCCCGGCCACTGGAACACGCTCTCGGTCAGGATGGTGTAGGCCACCATGGTCCCGATCTGCACACCGCCCACCGTGATGACCGGCAGCATGGTGTTCTTCAGGGCGTGCTGGTAGTAGACCTTGTTGTTGTCCAGCCCCTTGGCACGGGCAAACTTGACGTACTCGGAGGAGAGCTGCTCCAGCATCTCCGAGCGCACCAGCCGGATGAACAGCGGCAGCATGATGGACGAGAGGGAGACCGCAGGCAGCACCAGGTGCAGGATACCGTCCCAGGTAAAGAATCCCGACTCCCAGCCCAGCAGGTTGTAAGTCTCGCCACGGCCATAGGCCGGCAGCCAGCCCAGCTGGATGGAGAAGAGGTACATCAGCATGATGGCGGTCAGGAAGACCGGGATCGAGATGCCGATGCTGCTCACCGCCATGATGAGCTTGGTCAGGAAACTGCGCGGTCTTATCGCCGAATAAACCCCCAGCGGAATGGAGACCACGACGATGATGAGCGCGGCGGCAAACACCAGCTCAAGGGTAGCCACCAGCTTGTCGAGGATAACCTCGAGGGCTGGTCGCTTGAAGAAATAGGAAGTGCCCAGATCCCCGTGTACCGCGTTCTTCAAGAAGCGGCTGTATTTCACGAGGAAGGGATCATTGAGTCCCATCTTGTCGCGCAGCTCCTGGCGCACGGACTCGGAGACGGATTGTCCCACCAGCTCGCGCAGCGGATCCCCCAGGTTGTCCTGGATGGAGAAGGCGACCAGGCTGATGACGAACATCACTATCACGGCCTGATAGAACCGTTTCAGCAGGAATGTAAACATGCTTGTCCTTCTACGTGGCCTGTGTCTTGGCACAGGCTTCTGTTAATGGCGGGGCAACCATGGGTGCCCCGCCGGGTCCTTCCTTAAACGCTTCGCTTACTTGTTGACCACCAGGTCACCCAGATAAGGGAAGTTCATCACGTTGACCACCGGCTTGATGTCGACGTTCTTCTTGGCACCGTAGGCCAGGTCTTCCCAGTGCAGCGGCACATAGGCAGCGTCGTCGATCAGCATGGCTTCCACCTTCTGCAGGATGGCGGCACGCTTGGCAGGATCGGTCTCGGTGTTGGCTTCCATCACCATCTTGTCAGCTTCTGCGTTGGCATAACCGCCGCAGTTGTACTGACCCATGCCGGTCTTGGCATCCTTGGTGAAGGTCAGGAACTCGAAGAAGTTCGCACTGTCTTCGGTGTCGGAGTGCCAGCCGATCAGCTGCATGTCAGCGGCGCACTTGTCAAACTCCGGCCAGTACTGGGCCACCGGCATGGTCTTCAGATCCACCTTGATGTTGATCTTGGACAGCATGGCGGAGACGGCCTGGGCAATCTTGACGTCGTTGACGTAGCGGGCAGCCGGGGAGATGAAGCTCATCTTGAAGCCCTTCTCGTAACCGGCTTCCTTCATCAGCTCCTTGGCCTTGGCCAGATCATACTGGGGCTTGAGCGCCTCGTTGTAGCCTGCGTAGCCTTTCGGGCTCAGCTGGCCGGCCGGGGTACCGAAGCCCTTGTTGATCTTGTCAACGATGCCCACCTGGTTGATGGCGTAGTTGATCGCCTGACGCACGCGCTTGTCTTTCAGCGCCGGGTTGGTGTTCTGGTTCAGCTCGATGATGATGGCACGGGTACCGGACAGGGTGACCAGCTGGGAATCCTTGCCGTTCTTCACGCGCTCCAGATCGTTCGGGGCAACCGGGTAGATCATGTCCACGTCGCCGCCCAGCAGGGCTGCAACACGGGTGGCGTCTTCCTTGATCGGTACCACGGTCAGGTTTTCGACGTTGCCCTTGGAGGCCTTGTCCCAGTAGTTGGCGTTGCGCACGTATTCCAGCTTCACGCCCTGCTCGCGGAACTTGACGCTGAACGGACCGGTACCGGAGACATTGGTGGAGGCGAAGGAGTCACCGTTCTTCACGATCTCGGCCTTGTCCTTGCCCGCCTCGGTCTTGCCGCTATAGAACTTGGAGTCCATCGGGAAGATGTAGGTGACGGTCTGCAGTACCAGCGGGAACGGCTTGGCGGTGACGAGATCCACGGTGAAATCATCCACCTTCTTGGCTTCGGCGATGGGGTCGAAGATCGCCTTGAAGTCCGGGGAGGCCTTCAGACGGTTGACGGTCCATACCACGTCATCGGCGGTGAAGTCGTTGCCGGAGTGGAACTTCACACCCTTGCGCAGGTGGAAACGGACGGTCTTGTCGTCGATGCGCTCATACTTCTCGGCCAGACGCGGCTCGAACTGCAGATCCTGGGTGTAACGCATCAGGGGGTCAAACACCAGGTGAGACATCTCCAGGGTCTGACCGGAGAGCTGCTCCTGCGGGTCCAGCGAGGTGGCGTCGGACGCGACGGCGACCTTGATGTCGGCAGCAGAAACGTTGAACGCGAGACCAGCGGCGAACAGCGCCATGGCGATCTTGGATAATCCTTTCTTCATGTCTTTCTCCATGCTTTTGGCTTTTTATTGACAGACAAACCGGCGAACCGGTGCTTTCCTAGCTTGCGATTTCCAGCCCCTCGCGGGACATTCCCTTGAATTCCGGCATGAGGGAGATCAGCTTGCGGCTGTACTCATGCTCGGCATTGGTGAACAGTTTCTCGGTCTCGGCCACTTCCACCAGATGACCGTGCTGCATCACACCGATGCGGTCGCACATCTGGCGGATGACCGGCAGATCGTGACTGATGAACAGCATGGTGAGCCCAAGCTCCTGTTGCAAGTCTTTGAGCAGGTTGAGGATCTGGGCCTGCACCGAGACATCCAGCGCCGAGGTGGGCTCGTCGCAGATGAGGAAGCGCGGGCGGGTCGCCAGGGCGCGGGCAATGGAGATGCGCTGGCGCTGACCACCGGAGAACTCATGGGGATACTTGACCCCGGCGCCGCGGCCCAGGCCCACGTGATCCAGCAGGTCCCCGACGATCTGCTCTATCTGCCGCTCGCTCTCGGCGAGGCGGTGGAAGCGGATCGGCTCGGCGATGATGTCACGCACCTTCATGCGCGGGTTCATCGAAGAGTACGGGTTCTGGAACACCATCTGCATCTGGCGGCGCAGGGGGCGACGCTCGTGTTCCCCTTTCAGGGCGGTGAGATCGATCCCCTCGAAGACAATCTTGCCGGTGTCGGGCGGATAGAGCCCGGTGATGGCACGGGCGATGGTGGACTTGCCGGAGCCCGACTCCCCCACCAGACCGAAGGTCTCACCCTCGAAGATCTCGAAGCTGATGTTGTTGCAGGCGCGCACGTACTGGCGGCGGCTCGGGAAGATGGAATCCTTGGTGACGAACTTCAGATCCACGTTCTCCACCCGCAACAGCGCGCCTTCATAGGTGCGCTCGTCCTGACTCTGGCCGAGCCAGTGGGTCTTGAGATCGATGCTGGTATCCGCCGCACCGGCATCCTCGATATAGGAGACCAGGGGGAAGCGCACCAGCTTCACATCCGAGCGGGGAACCGCCGAGATGAGGCTGCGGGTATAGGGGTGATTGGGGCGGCCCAGCACCTGTTCGGTGGTGCCGAACTCCACCAGATCGCCGCGGTACATCACCGCCACCTTGTCGGTGACGTTGGAGACCACCCCCATGTCATGGGTCACCAGCATGCAGCCGACCTGGCGCTCTTTGCACAGGTTGCGGATGAGCTGGAGGATCTGATCCTGGATGGAGACGTCCAGCGCCGTGGTCGGCTCATCGGCGATGATGAGCTCGGGATCCCCGGAGAGGGCGATGGCGATCACCACCCGCTGGCGCATGCCACCGGAGAACTGGTGAGGATACTGCTTGATGCGCACATCCGGGTTCGGGATCCCCACCGCCCCCATCAGCTCGAGGGCCTTGGCAAAGGCCGCCTCGCGAGACAGGTCGGTGTTGGCGAGGATGGTCTCCACCAGCTGCTGCTCCACGGTGAACAGCGGGTTGAGGGAGGTCATGGGATCCTGGAAGATGAAACCGATGCGCGAGCCGCGAATGGCCCGCATCTCGTTCTGGCTCTTGCCGGAGATGAGCTCGCCGTTGAGGTAGATGTCACCACGGGCGATGCGACCGGGCGGGCTCAACAGATCGATGACGGCGTTGCCGATGGTGGATTTGCCAGCGCCGGACTCACCGACGACGCCGACGATCTCGCCCTTTTCAACAGAAAAAGAGAGATCCTTGACCGCGGCAAGCACCCCGTAGCGGGAGGGGTACTCGATCCGCAAGTTCTTTACTTCAAGCAAGGACATGGTTACCTCTGCGGGGGACATCCGTCCCAAATAATTCGTCCGTAAATCAGCCGCAGATGCTGGTTGTGCCTTGGTACTGCTCGAGAGCCGTTGTTGTGTAATTAACGCTCAATCAATGAGGCAGCCAAACCAGCGATCCGGGCGGGTTTTTTGCATTTTTTTGGAATAACCCGCGAGTAAATTAGTCGGTTTGCCCGCGGGTGTAAATGATCCAGTTATACAATTTCGCAATACTTTGCCCAGAGAATGCCGACACCCTGGGGTTAAAATGTCGATAAAAGTCACATTACCAGAGATTACGCTGGCAATGCGAGACCATCAACCAATTATGTTTCAACAAAATAGCAACAAACCATCTTATTCACTATCAGCATTATGCTGGCCAGCTTCGAATGAGTAGTGAATATTTATGTGAAATGATTTTTTGACGGCAGCATATCTGGAGTAAGGAAAAATAGGCAGAGCTAAATAGGGACAATGCAGAAGGATCAACCTGGGCCACAGGCCCGCCGGCACGGCAAGCCGGGAGGGATTGCATACAAAAAAACGCAGGCCCCTCAGGGCCTGCGTGTGCGGTATATCCGACCTCTTTGCAAGAGGAGATGAGTGAAAAAACAACGAGACGGGCGTTCGGGAGCCGCCTCCCCTCACCAGTGGGCAAGCAGTTGCATGCAGGCCAGGGCAAACAGGCCGGCGATGAGATCGTCCAGCATGATGCCAAGCCCGCCGTGAATGCGGCGATCGAACCAGGAGATGGGCCAGGGCTTGAGCACGTCGAACAGGCGAAACAGCACGAAACCCGCCAGCACCCACTCCCAGCCGGCCGGGGCCGCAATCATGGTGACCCCGAATCCGATGACCTCGTCCCAGACGATAGCCCCGTGATCCGGCATCCCGATGGCGTCGGTGGCGCTCTGGCAGATGCGGATGCCCGCCACGAAACCCACCACCAGCAGGACGATGAACCAGGAGGTCGGCAGCCCGCTCACCAACAGATAGAGCGGGATGGCTGCCAGGGTCCCCATGGTGCCCGGCGCCTTGGGGGAGAGGCCGGAGCCAAACCCAACCGCAAGGAAGTGGAGCGGGTTTTTAAGGTTCAGCCGCGTCAGTTCGGGCTTTATCTTGAAAGACATCATGCGAAGTGATCCCAGCCCTTGAGGTGCAGTTCGACGGGTTGTTCGTCCTGCAGGTAGTCGATGCCAGGCTCCCCGGCCAGGATGCGACCGATGCGGGTGAACTTCACGCCACAATTGGCCAGCGCCGTGTCCAGGGCGCCGTGATGCTCCTGGGGCACGGTGAAGCAGAGCTCGTAGTCGTCGCCCCCGGCCAGGGCCAGCTGCCAGGCATCCATGGCCGGCACCGCATCCTGCAACACGGGGGAGAGGGGCAGCAGATCGAGATCGATCTGGGCCCGCACGCCGGACGCCTTGAGGATGTGGCCGAGATCAGACGCCAGGCCGTCGGAGAGATCCAGGGCGCTGCTGGCCAGCCCGCGCAGGGCCTGACCGGCCAGGATGCGGGGATGGGGATGGTCGAGGCGCGGCAGCACGGCCGCCAGCTGGTTCTCGTTGAGGGTGCGCTTGCCCAGCAGGTGGGAGAGCGCCAGGGCGGCATCCCCCAGGGTACCGGTCACGTAGACCCCGTCACCGGCCTTGGCGCCGCTGCGCATCAGGGCGCGACCTGCCGGGACCGATCCTTTCACCGAGACGGTGATGGAGAGGGGCCCGCGGGTCATGTCTCCCCCCACCAGCGCCACGTTGTAGTACTCGGCGAGCTCGAGGAACCCTTCGGCGAAACCGGCGACCCAGCGCTCGTTGATGGCGGGCAGGGTCAGGGCCAGGGAGACCCAGCGCGGCTCGGCCCCCATGGCGGCCAGATCGGAGAGATTGACCGCCAGCGCCTTGTAGCCGAGATCCACCGGATCCATGTCGGGGAAGAAGTGCACGCCGCTCACCAGGGTGTCCGTGCTCACCGCCAACTGGGCGTCGGGGGGCAGGGTCAGCAGGGCACAGTCATCTCCAGGGCCCATCACCACGTCCTTGCGGGCGTGGGGGGCCTTGAAGTACTTCTCAATCAGCTCAAATTCACCCATACAGTAAAAAGCCAGCAATAAGCTGGCTCCTCTCTTAATTGCTGACGGACAGCAGGATCAACGCTTGGGCAGCGTCTTGATCACCTTGTCCAGGACGCCGTTGACAAACTTGTGGCTGTCATCGGCGGCGAAGGCTTTGGCCAGCTCGATCGCTTCGTTGATCACCACGCGTGGCGGCACATCTTCACGACGGGTCAGCTCGTAGGTCGCCAGACGCAGGATCGCCTTGTCCACCATGTCCACTTCTTCCAGCGGACGGGAGAGGAAAGGCGCGAACACCTTGTCCAGCTCGTTGCAGTGGACCGCTACCCCGAACAGCAGATCGCGGAAATAGTTCAGGTCCACACCCTTGGTGTCCTGATCGATCTTGAACTGCTCTTCGATGTCGCCCACGTTGGCCTGGGTCATCTGCCACTGGTAGATGGCCTGGGTGGCGCAATGGCGGGCCTTACGGCGCTCGGACGGTTTCAATGCATTTCTCCTCGTTACACGTCCAGTTGTTTCAGGACGTTGATCATTTCGAGCGCGCTCAGTGCAGCCTCTGCACCCTTGTTACCCGCCTTGGTACCGGCGCGTTCGATGGCTTGTTCAATGTTTTCGGTGGTCAGCACGCCGAAGGCAACGGGAATGTCGTATTCCATCATCACCTGGGCCAGACCCTTGCCGTTCTCGCTCGCTACCAGTTCGAAGTGGTAGGTACCGCCGCGGATGACGGTGCCGAGTGCGACGATGGCGTCGTATTGACCGCTCTTGGCCAGCTTCTTGGCCGCCAGGGGAATTTCGACGGCCCCCGGTACGCGCACCAGGGTCAGATTGCTCTCCTGGACCTGACCTTGACGCTTCAGCACGTCCAGCGCGCCGTTCACCAGGCTGTCATTGATGAAGCTGTTGAAACGGGCAACGACAATAGCAACACGCGCCTCGGGAGCGGCGATATTTCCTTCGATAATCTTCATTGGAAATCCTGTCTCTGTGCAATCAATTAGGGGCCGGGCTCAAAAGTGCACGCATTCTAGCACAACAGAGCCGCGACAAAAACCATGGCCGCAACGGGCGGCCATGGTGATGAATTCAACCATACGCAGCGCTTACTCGCCGACGTACTCCACCACTTCCAGACCAAAGCCACCGAGGGCATGGTACTTCTTGGGGGAGCTCAACAGGCGCATCTTGCCGACCCCCAGCGCCTTGAGGATCTGGGAACCGACCCCGACCCGGCGCGAGGTGCCCTGCCACTTGGCCCCTTCCGGTGCCAGCCCCTTGTCGGCGGCTTCAAAACCCTTGACCCTGGCCAGCAGCTCGGCGCCATGGGCTTCCGCCCCCAGGATCACCAGCACCCCGCCCTCGTCGGCGATGCGGGCCATGGATTTGGGCAGCGGCCAGCTGCGGGCGCTGTGGCGGTCGGTGAGCAGCAGATCGCTCAGCACGTCGTGCAGGTGCACCCGTACCAGGGTCGGCTGGTCGGCCTTCACGTCCCCTTTCTTCAGGGCGAAGTGCACCTGGTTGTCGATGGTGTCGCGGAAGGTGACGAGGTCGAACTCGCCGTATTCGGTGGGCAACTTGCACTCGGCCACTTTCTCTACCGTGGTCTCGTGCTGGTTGCGGTATTCGATAAGGTCGGCGATGGTGCCGAGCTTGATGCCGTGCTGCTCGGCGAAGATCTCGAGATCCGGGCGCCGGGCCATGGTGCCGTCTTCGTTGAGGATCTCGACGATGACGGAGGCAGGCTCGAAGCCGGCCAGCCGGGCCAGATCGCAGCCCGCTTCGGTGTGGCCGGCGCGGGTCAGCACACCGCCATCCTGCGCCATCAGCGGGAAGATGTGGCCGGGCTGCACCAGATCGGCGGCCTTGGCATGGGGCGCCACCGCGGCCTGTACAGTGACGGCGCGGTCGGCGGCGGAGATGCCAGTGGTCACCCCTTCCGCCGCCTCGATGGAGACGGTGAAGGCGGTGGAGAACTGGGCATTGTTGCGATCGACCATCAGCGGCAGCGCCAGCTGCTTGCAGCGATCCCGGGTCAGGGTCAGGCAGATGAGGCCACGACCGTAGCGCGCCATGAAGTTGATGTCTTCCGGGCGGACACAGGAGGCGGCCATGATCAGGTCCCCTTCGTTCTCCCTGTCTTCGTCATCCATCAGGATCACCATCTTGCCAGCCTTGATATCGGCAATGATTTCCTGGGTCGTGCTCAGCGCCATGGGCTACTCCATCAACATGCTTGGGGATTGAGCCAGTCGGCTCGACTTGATACTGCGTATTGTGCTCTAGATGGGGGCACGCGGCCCCGTTTCAATCCGCGCGGGATCACAGAACCGCGTTTTCCCGTCAAAACGGCTCACAAGAATCCGGACTGGGCCAGCTTTTCCAGGGTCAGGGTAGAGGCACTGCTCTCCTCGCGCTTGCCCGTCATCAGCCGCTCCAGATAGCGGGCTATCTGGTCCACCTCGAGATTGACCCGGTAGCCGGGTTTCCAGCGGGCGATGGTGGTCTCCTGGGCGGTGTGGGGCACAATGGTCAGCCGGAACAGATCCCCCTGAACCGCATTGACGGTGAGGCTGATGCCATCCACCGCAATGGAGCCCTTCTCGGCGATGTAGCGCGAGAGCTCCCCCGGCGCCTTGATCCAGTATTCGATGGCGCGGCCGCTGGACGATTTGCTCTTCACCTCGCCGATGCCGTCCACGTGGCCGGAGACCAGGTGGCCGCCGAGGCGGGAAGTGGGCATCAACGCCTTCTCGAGGTTGACCGGATCTCCCACCTTGGCGGCAGAAAAACCGGTGCGGGAGAGGGTTTCCAGGGAGACGTCGGCGGTGTAGCTGTGATCCCCGAGCGCCACCACGGTGAGACAGACGCCGTTGGTGGCGATGGAGTCGCCCAGCTTGACGTCACTGAAGTCCAGGGTCGGCGCGTGCACGGTGAGGGCCATGTCCTCCCCCTGGCGACGCAGCTCGGCCAGGGTTCCCACCGCTTCGATAATTCCGGTAAACATGCAGATCACCTTGCTGATGACGGGGGCGACGGATGCCCCCGTGAACATTGAAAAATCAGGCTATTTTCGCAGTGATGCGAATATCCTGGCCAAGCATGCGCACATCCTTGAGGTTGAGTTTGGGGGCCTGGAACAGCCGGGTCAGCCCCGGCAGATGGAACAGGCCGCGCCCCTCATCCCCCATCAGTTTGGGCGCCTGATAGAGCACAAGCTCGTCCACCAGCCCCTTCTCCAGCAGGGCGCCGCACAGCCGTGGCCCCGCCTCCACCAGTACCGAGTTGACGTTCTGTTTGGCCAGCAGCATGAACAGACTGACCAGATCCAGCTTGCCATCCAGCAGCGGCACTTCCAACTGCTGCACCCAGGCGGGCCACTCACCGGATGCCTTGTGGCGGGCCAGCAGTACCGGGCTCTCGCTCTGGAACAGGGGCAGATCCGGGGTGAGCCGGTTTTGCGAATCCACGATGACCCGCAGTGGCTGGCGCAGGGTCTCTTTGGGATAGACCGCCTTGACCGAGGGGGGCAGATCGTCCCAGCGCACGGTGAGGGAGGCGCCATCCGCCAGCACGGTTTCGGCGCTGGAGAGGACTGCATCGTGACGGGCCCGCAGCCGCTGCACGTCCCGGCGCGCCTCCGGAGAGGTGATCCACTGGCTCTCGCCACTCGCCATGGCGGTGCGACCATCCAGGCTCGCCCCCAGCTTGACCGTCACCAGCGGAAACGCGGTGCGCATCCGCTTGAAGAAACCGGGATTGAGGGCCTCGGCTTCCGCGGCCAGCAGGCCGAAATCGGTCTTGATCCCCGCCTCGGAGAGCATCCGCAGGCCGCGCCCGCCCACCTGGGGATTGGGATCCACCATGGCAGCCACCACCCGGGTCACCCCGGCCTTGATGAGCGCCTCGGCGCAGGGCAGCGTGCGACCATGATGGGAGCAGGGCTCCAGGGTCACATAGGCGGTGGCACCGCGGGCCTCTTCCCCTGCCGCGTGCAGGGCATAGACCTCGGCATGGGGCTCACCGGCCCGCTTGTGCCAGCCCTCCCCCACCACCACGCCGGCCTTCACCAGCACGGCGCCGACGCAGGGGTTGGGAGCCGTGGTGTAACGGCCGCGCCGGGCCAGTTCGAGGGCCCGGCTCATCCATTGGTAATCGTCTTGACTAAACATCCGGGCTCCTGTGTCCAGCAACCTGTCCCCCGTGGCACGGCCATCCGATGGGACAAGAAAATAGGGTGTACGCGCTTGCAGCACGCCTTATCGGGCAGATCGGCCATGGCATCTGACGCCATGGCGACGGGCACACACATCGCAGGATGCGGCCGCACGCCCTCATACTTTTTCACCAGTGCAACGATGCGCTATCTGGATGTCTCACTGGTGTAACAACTGGCGCTGCCGCAACGGCAGCCCCTCTCTTATTCACATAAGGAGCGACAGGCCGACGTTACTTCTCCAGCTTGGCGATCTCTTCCCCGAATTCGCGAATGTCTTCAAAGCTGCGGTAGACGGAGGCAAAGCGGATGTAGGCCACCTTGTCCAGGCTCTTGAGCTCATCCATCACCAGATTGCCCACCAGCTGGGAGGCCACCTCCCGCTCACCGGTGGCCCGCAGGCGGGACTTGATGTGGTTGACCGCCTTCTCGATGGCCTCCATGCTCACCGGCCGCTTCTCCAGCGCCCGCAGAATGCCGGCACGCAGCTTGTCTTCGTTGAAGGGCTCGCGGGAGCCATTGGACTTGATGACGCGGGGCATGACCAGTTCGGCCATTTCGAAGGTGGTAAAACGCTCGTGACAGAGCAGGCATTCGCGACGGCGGCGCACCTGATGGCCCTCGGCCACCAGACGGGAATCGATCACCTTGGTATCAACGGCACTACAGAAAGGGCAATGCATCTGACCTCCGGCGTGGATGAAAATGGGCGCGGGCCCCGGGGGCTGGCGCTAGGCCGGCCAGTGTAACACGGCCATCCAGAGCCGGTAAAAGCCCATGAAAACAAGGGACAACCAGCCAGACCTTCGGGCAGGACTCAGTCGTCATAGGGCAACGCCTTGGGGTCGCAATCCTGGTAATCGGGGGCAGGATCCGCCGCGAACCGGCGAGCAGCCACATGGCTGTGACCCAGCATCAGCGCCTTGCCCACCCGGTGCATGCCATCCATCACCCGACCGGCGCTGTCGAGCAGGATGGGATAGGCGAGATCCGCCGCCATCATGAGCTGGCAATGCGCCACCACGCTGCGCACCGTGGGCGTGGCGTCGCCATGGCCGTACCAGTGGTCGCGGTCAAGCTCGGCAATCTCGCCGAGTGCCACCGCCTGCACCGGCAGGTTGCGGCTCAGCCGGATCAAGCGGCGCACATCCCAGGCCAGCAGCCCCTGTTCGCTGGTGCGAAAGTGGTACTGGGCGCGAACCGTCTACCGCAGTGACGCCTCCAGCGCGTCCTCTTCCATGTCATTGCACATGGTCACCTCTGTCTCATCTTGCCAGGCGCTGCAAAAAACAATGCCACCCGAGGGTGGCATTGGTCTTCAACCTGAAGGTCAGGCTGATTATGCGTAGACCGGGAAGCGGCGGCAGATGTCCAGCACCTTCTCGCGCACGGTCGCCAGCACTTCTTCGTTGTCGTGGCTGTCCAGCACGTCGCAGATCCAGTTGGCCAACTGGATGGACTCGGCTTCCTTGAAGCCGCGGCGGGTGATGGCCGGGGTGCCGATACGCACGCCGGAGGTCACGAACGGGGAACGCGGGTCGTTCGGTACGGAGTTCTTGTTGACGGTGATGTTGGCCTTGCCGAGGGCTGCATCGGCATCTTTGCCGGTCAGCTCGCGACCGATCAGGTCAACCAGCATCAGATGGTTGTCGGTACCGCCGGAGACGATCTTGTAGCCGCGCTCGATAAAGGTCGCCGCCATGGCCTTGGCGTTCTTCACGACCTGGGCCTGGTAGGTCTTGAACTCGGGCTCCAGCGCTTCCTTGAAGGCCACAGCCTTGCCGGCGATGACGTGCATCAGCGGGCCGCCCTGACCACCCGGGAAGACGGCGGAGTTCAGCTTCTTGTACAGATCTTCGTCGTCGGCGGCGGAGAGGATCAGACCACCGCGCGGACCGGCCAGGGTCTTGTGAGTGGTGGAGGTGACCACGTGAGCATGGGGCACCGGGTTCGGGTAGACGCCGGCGGCAATCAGACCGGCCACGTGGGCCATGTCCACGAACAGGTAAGCACCGATCTTGTCGGCGATTTCGCGCATGCGGGCCCAGTCGACGATGCCGGAGTAGGCGGAGAAGCCGCCGATCATCATCTTCGGCTTGTGCTCAACGGCCAGGCGCTCCATCTCGTCGTAGTCGATCTTGCCGGACTCGTCGATGCCGTAGGGGATGATGTTGTACAGCTTGCCGGAGAAGTTGACGGGGGAGCCGTGGGTCAGGTGACCGCCGTGGGCCAGGTTCATGCCGAGGACGGTGTCGCCCGGTTGCAGCAGGGCCATGTAGACGGCGCTGTTGGCCTGGGAGCCGGAGTGCGGCTGCACGTTGGCGTAGGTGGCACCGAACAGCTCTTTGGCGCGCTCGATGGCCAGGGTTTCAACCACATCCACATACTCGCAACCGCCGTAGTAACGCTTGGCCGGGTAGCCTTCGGCGTACTTGTTGGTCAACTGGGAGCCCTGGGCTTCCATGACGCGGGGGCTGGTGTAGTTCTCGGACGCAATCAGCTCGATGTGCTCTTCCTGACGACGGGTCTCGTCTGTGATGGCCTGCCACAGCTCTGGATCATAGCCGGCGATGGTCATGTCACGTTTCAACATCCGTTTATCTCCTGAAAATCGTTTGCGCGATAGGTGAAGTGGGCCCGCGCATTGTAACGTGAGCTGGATCAAAGAGACAGTCCAACCACCCAAAAAATTGTTTATAAAATGTAAAATACGTCGCAAATTTCGAATCCCGCCCCCTGGCTTCGCTCATCCCCCCGACCTCCCCACACCCGCAATCCGGCTCCAGCCATCGTCCCTGCTTCCCGGGCAAGGCGATAGAAACCAGAGCCAGATCATGGATATAGCATTTACTAACAGATAACATCTTTAGGCCATGGGACATCTGCACGAGCGGGTGTCGCACCCTGCCATCCCGGAACACAAGGGGAAACGCCATGATGGATCATCTGATGCTGTTCGTGATTGTCGCGGTCTTCGCTCTCTTCTACTGGGTCTACTACACCGCCAGCCGCAAGGGTGCCTGCACCGCCAACTGGGAGACACTTCCCACCCGGGAGCAGTACCTGGCGGCCCATCCCGGCGCCGCCGACGGGGATCTCATCTTCTGCATCCATTGCGGTCATCATCAGCAGCGGGAGGTCGGCCTGGTGCACCAGGTGGATTACCGCCGCCAGCACATCTGCCCCCGTTGCAAGCAGGTGCTCTATCGCGTCGAGGAGTAGGTCGGTCTCCTCGTCGCCCACGGTGATCCCGCGAATGCGATCCCCTCTCCTGGCGCTATCCGGCCAAAAGGCCCCATGAGTTTCCTTTATTTTTAAAGTCGTTAGAATCGGGGGCCATCAAGGCTCCCGATTGTCATCCACGGAGGAAAAATGCAGGAATTCATGGCGACCAGCGAACGCCGGGCCGAGCTTTACTGGTGGTTTTCCACCCTGTTTGCTGCCGAACTCAGTGATGCACAGATCGCTGAATACGACACCTATGACGTGCGCAGCTTCTTGAAGAGCCTCTCTACTCTCGACCCCATGCGCGAAGCCGTGGCCGAGCTCAACGATGCCATCGCCCGCCTGCTGGTGCGCCCCGAGCGCCAGACGGCCCTGGCCGCCGACTTCGCCGGCCTGTTCCTGAGCGCTCCCGGGCAGGGTGCCCTGCCCTACGAATCCCTCTACCGGGGCGAAGGCAAGCAGCTGATGCAGGCCCCCATGACCGAGATGCAGGCACGCCTCGATCGCCTCGGCATCAATGTCAGCGACAAATACAATGAGCCTGCCGATCATCTGGCCATCGAGCTGGACCTGATGGGCAGCCTCATCATCCGCGCCGCCGAGTCGACCACCGCCGCCCAGCGCGAGGCGTGGCTCGGCGAGCAGGAGTCCCTGCTGCACGGTCACCTGCTGGGCTGGTTCGAGCGCTTCGAGCAGGCCTGCCGGGCCGCCGACACGTTTGGCTTCTACGGAGCCAGTGCCCGCCTGCTGGGGGTGTTCCTCAAGATGGACGCCAACTACCTCTCCCTGGTCAAACCGGCACCGTCCGCCGACTGAGCCCGGCATGAAGACAGCCCTGCTTCTTATCGCATGCTGGCTGCTGGCCCTGATCCCGCTGGATCAGGGCGCCACTCCCCTCGTGACGCTGCTGTTCAACCCGGACCGCGCGCTCTACGGCACCGCCCAGCTCACCGGCTTTGCCGGCATCCTGCTGACCCTCTACCTCGCCAATCTCGGGGTGGAAGTGGTGCTGCGTCGCCGCTTCCAGATAGCGGGCATGCTGGCCCTGCTCGCCGCCTGGGCAGATTTCATCAACAGCAGCGGCACCGAGAGCCACTGGCTGGTGCTCTACGCCATGGCGTTGCCGTTTCATCTGGTGGGCTGGCTGGTATTCGTTCGCGGGATCCAGGCATTTGGCCGCCAGAAAGGCTGACATCCCGTTGATTTCACACCCTTCTCACACTTTCTTTCTCTCCTGACACTTCCTGCCATACTGACACAGTCGTCAAAATGACAAAGCAATCAATTCAGGAGCCTCCATGGAAAAAGTGCTACCCGAATCGGTTCCGACACGGCATTTGTCAGGTCCGCTCTCTCCCCACGAGTTGCAACAGCTGTTCGCCCAGGCGCCCGTCGGGATTGGGGTCTTCGATCACGAATTCAGGTGTCGCGACGTCAACGGACGCTTTGCCGAACTGACCGGCCTCGCGCGGGCAGAGCACCCGGGCAAGACGCTGTTCGACATTGTCCCTGCCCAGACTCCCCAGCTGCTCCCGCTGTTTCAGCAACTGCGGCAAGGTCCCCCCCGATGCACATTTGAGGTGGAAATGGTCGGTCTCTCCCGCGCGGCCTCCCCGGCACGCTGGCAAGTGAGCGTCAGCTCCGTGCTGGATGAGGACGGCTCCTTCAGCGGCATCTTCCTCGTGATGAGGGAATCCGCGCAGACAGGCCCCCACCTCGACGCACCCGCGTCACCCGGCCTGCAGGAGATGACCCACCGCCATGCACTGCGTCTCTATCAGGCCGAAGCCCGCTTGCAGCACCTCTCCTATTACGATCCCCTCACCGATCTCGGCAATCGCCATCTGCTGCAAGAGCGCCTCACCCTGGAGATAGAGACGGCCAGGGTGAACCACCACGTCCTGGCGCTGCTGTTCATCGATCTCGACGGCTTCAAGCTCATCAACGACAACCTGGGGCACAGTGCCGGCGATCTGCTGCTCAAGCTGTCGGCAGACCGCATTCGCCACTGTCTGCGCCCCGGAGACATCGCCATCCGGCTGGGGGCAGACGAATTTCTGGTGTTGCTGCCCGCCATCAGGGAGACCCAGGATCTGCTGGGTCTCATCGAGGGGTTGCAACGCAGGCTGCACGATCCCGCCGACATCGGCCAGGAGCGGGTGAGGCTCTCCGCCAGCATCGGCGTCTCCCTCTATCCGGAGCATGGCCAGACCCCGGACAGCCTCATCAGCGCGGCGGACAACGCCATGCATGAAGCCAAGCGCCGTGGCCGCAACGGCTATCTGTTCCACTCCCCCGACATGACGGCACAGACCAGGGAGCGGATGCTGCTGGAGCAGGGTCTGCTCAAGGCCATTGAGCAGCAACAGTTTCGCCTGCTCTACCAACCCATGACGGATCTGGCGGATGGTCATCTCAGCGGCCTGGAGGCCCTGATCCGCTGGCAGCATCCCAGCCTTGGCATCATATCCCCGGACCGTTTCATTCCGGTGGCAGAGGAGTGCGGTCTCATCGAACCGCTGGGCGAATGGGTGATGCGCACCGCCTGCCGGCAAGGGCAGCAGTGGCTGGCCGAAGGGCGCGCCGTGCCCAGGCTCTCGGTCAATGTGTCGGTCAGGGAGATGCGCTCCCACGACTACGTGGAGCGGGTGACATCCATTCTGGCCGAGACCGGTTTTCCTGCCGAGCGGCTGGAGATCGAGGTGACCGAGAGCATCATCCAGAGCGTGGATCACAGTCTGCGGCTCTTCACCCGTCTCAAGGCGCTGGGGGTACAGATCGCCATCGACGACTTCGGCACCGGTTTCTCCTCCCTGAGCCTGCTCAGGAGCCTGCCCATCGATCGCATCAAGATAGACAGGGCCTTCGTCCAGGCGTTGCCCGACGACAAGCACAGCCGCGAGCTGTGCCGTACCATAGTCCAGCTGGCCAGCTCCCTCGGCATGGCCGTCACGGCGGAAGGCATAGAAACCCAGCCCCAGCGCCAGTTCCTGCAATCCCTGCGTTGCGAGGAGGGACAGGGCTACCTGTTCAGCCATCCCCTGCCAGAACCCCACCTGCCTCCCCTGCTCCCCCTCCGCCATTGAGCCTTGGCCGCGCCACCACGCAAGCAAAGAAGGGAGCCCATGGCTCCCTTCTGCTTCATCATCATGGCTTCCCGCGCGCTATCTTCGTCGCTATCCAAAAGTCTAATTGCCCTCGGGAACCAAAGGTATAAGTTGTTACTCAATCACTAAGAAAATGTATTCACAGGAGTGAGAGATGAGCGAGAGCAAGGTCTACCCGGTCAAGGCCCACATCGGCAACGGCGCCCTGCTGGACAAGGAAGGTTATGAAGCCATGTATCAGGCGTCGGTGCAGGATCCGGACGCCTTCTGGGGGGAGCAGGGCAAGATCCTCGACTGGATGACCCCCTACACCCGCGTCAAGAACACCTCCTACGATCCGGGCCACGTCTCCATCAAGTGGTATGAGGATGGCCTGCTCAACGTCTCGGCCAACTGCCTGGATCGCCATCTGAGCGAGCGCGGCGACAAGGTCGCCATCATCTGGGAAGGGGACAACCCGGCCGAAGATCGCAAGATCACCTATCGCGAACTGCACGCCGAAGTATGCAAGTTTGCCAACGTGCTCAAAGCCCAGGGGGTCAAGCGTGGCCACATGGTCTGCCTTTATATGCCCATGGTGCCGGAGGCGGCCATCGCCATGCTGGCCTGTACCCGCATCGGGGCCGTGCACAGCATCGTCTTCGGCGGCTTCTCGCCGGAGGCGCTCTCGGGCCGCATCATCGACTCCGGCGCCTCCGTCGTCATCACCGCCGATGAGGGGTTGCGAGGCGGTCGCCCCATCCCCCTCAAGAAGAACGTGGATGAGGCCCTTACCCACCCGGATACCAAGGTCAGCAAGGTGATCGTCCTCAAGCGCACCGGTGGCAACGTGGCCTGGCACGATCACAGAGACATCTGGTGGCATGACGCGGTCAACGCCGCCAGCCCGGATTGTCCGCCCGAAGCCATGGGCGCCGAAGATCCCCTGTTCGTGCTCTACACCTCCGGCTCCACCGGCAAACCCAAGGGTGTGCTGCACACCACGGGCGGCTATCTGGTCTATGCCGCCCTCACCTTCAAATACGTGTTCGATTACCACGAAGAGGACATCTACTGGTGTACCGCCGACGTGGGCTGGGTCACCGGTCACTCCTATCTGGTCTACGGGCCACTGGCCAACGGCGCCACCACCGTCATGTTCGAAGGGGTGCCCAACTACCCGGCCACCAACCGCATGAGCCAGGTGGTGGACAAGCATCAGGTCACCATCCTCTATACCGCCCCCACCGCCATTCGTGCACTGATGGCCAAGGGCAAGGAGGCTGTCGAAGGCACTTCCCGCACCAGCCTGCGCATCATGGGGTCGGTGGGTGAACCCATCAACCCGGAAGCCTGGGAGTGGTACTACCGCACCATCGGCGACGAGCGCTGCCCCATCGTCGACACCTGGTGGCAGACCGAGACCGGCGGCATCCTCATCACTCCGCTGCCCGGCGTCACCGCCCTCAAGCCCGGCTCGGCCACCCGTCCCTTCTTCGGAGTACAGCCTGCTCTGGTGGACAACCTGGGTGAGCCGCTGGAGGGCGCCACCGAGGGTAACCTGGTGATCACCGACTCCTGGCCCGGCCAGATGCGTACCGTGTTCGGCGATCACGAGCGCTTCGAGCAGACCTACTTCTCCACCTTCCCGGGTCGCTACTTCACCGGCGACGGTGCCCGTCGCGACGAGGACGGCTACTACTGGATCACCGGCCGGGTGGATGATGTACTCAACGTCTCCGGCCACCGCATGGGCACCGCCGAAATCGAGTCCGCTCTGGTGGCCCATCCGAAGATCGCCGAAGCGGCGGTGGTGGGTGTTCCCCACGAGATCAAGGGACAGGGCATCTACGCCTATGTCACCCTGATCGCCGGGGAAGAGCCGAGCCGCGAGCTGCACAAGGAAGTGAAGGAGTGGGTGCGCAAGGAGATTGGCGCCATCGCGACCCCGGACGTGATCCACTGGGCCGAAGGGCTGCCCAAGACCCGATCCGGCAAGATCATGCGCCGTATCTTGCGCAAGATCGCCACCGGCGAAACCGACAGCCTGGGGGATATCTCCACCCTGGCGGATCCGGGGGTCGTGGACAAGCTGATCCGCGAGAAGTCGGAAGCGGCGTGAGTCTCTTCCCCACGTCAACAGAGCCGGCCACGTGCCGGCTTTGTTGTCTTCGGGATCCGGACAAGGCAGAGTTCGGTAGCAGGCAGGGCTTGCGGGCAAACCAGACCAATAAATAGCCAGATGTAGAGATTAGACCAGTAAAATGCTGCTAATTTTCACGAAATCAATATAATTGCGAAATCTGTGTGTCAGGGCACACCGATTTGTGCAAAAATTGGCTAGATTTTTGGTAGTCCAAAGATAGCTGATAGATAGCAGCATAATCATCGAGGATGTACTCAATATGTCGCAACATCACCGAATCCTCCTGCTTAACGGCCCCAATCTGAATCTGCTGGGCAAGCGGGAACCGGGAATCTACGGCAGCAAGACGCTCGATGAGATCGTCGCCGATCTGACGCGCAGCGCCAGCGAACTCGGTGTCACCCTGGAACATCTGCAATCCAATGCCGAGCACGAGCTGATCGGCCGCATCCATCAGGCCATGGGCCAGGTGGATTTCATCATCATCAATCCCGCCGCCTTCACCCATACCAGCGTTGCCCTGCGCGATGCCCTGCTGGGTGTGGCCATCCCCTTTATCGAGGTTCACCTGTCAAACGTTCATGCCAGGGAGCCCTTCCGTCATCACTCCTATCTGTCTGATGTCGCCAAGGGGGTGATCTGCGGGTTGGGTGCCGATGGTTACCAATTCGCTTTAACCGCGGCCGTGCATCAGTTGCGCGCGGCTTGATAATCACTGATCAGATAAAGAAGAAAGAGAATGCTAATGGATATCCGCAAAATCAAGAAGCTGATTGAACTGGTTGAAGAGTCCGGCATCGCCGAGCTGGAAATCTCCGAAGGGGAAGAGTCCGTTCGCATCAGCCGTAATTTCTCCGGCCAGGTTAGCGTTGCCCCGCAGATGATCATGCCCCAGGCCGCAGCTCAGGTTGCCGCACCGGTTGCCGCTGCTCCGGCAGCAGCCGCTGCGCCTGCTGCCGATGCCGCCCCGAGCGGTCATCTGATGCGCTCCCCCATGGTGGGCTCCTTCTACCGCTCCTCCAGCCCGGAAGCCAAGCCGTTCGTGGAAGTCGGTCAGCACGTCAATGTCGGCGACACCCTGTGCATCGTCGAAGCCATGAAAATGATGAACCAAATCGAGTCTGACAAGGCCGGCGTGATCAAAGCGATCCTGGTTGAAAATGGTCAGGCCGTCGAGTTTGACGAGCCGCTGTTCATCATCGAATAAGGGAAAATGCCACCCATGTTGGACAAAGTAGTCATCGCCAACCGCGGTGAAATTGCCCTGCGGATCCTGCGCGCCTGCAAAGAGCTCGGGATCAAGACAGTGGCCGTTCACTCCACTGCCGATCGGGAGCTCAAGCATGTGCTCCTGGCGGACGAAACCATCTGCATCGGCAAACCTGCCAGCGGTGAGTCCTACCTCAATGTGCCGGCCATCATCGCCGCCGCCGAGGTAACCGGTGCCGTCGCCATCCACCCGGGCTACGGCTTCCTCTCCGAGAATGCCGACTTCGCCGAAGTGGTCGAGAAATCCGGCTTCATCTTCATCGGTCCGCGCGCCGAGACCATTCGCCTGATGGGTGACAAGGTCTCCGCCATCGAGGCGATGAAGAAGGCGGGCGTGCCCTGCGTACCCGGCTCCGACGGCCCGGTGGACAACGATGCCAAGCGCAACGCCGCCATCGCCAAGCGGATCGGGTATCCGGTGATCATCAAGGCCGCCGGTGGCGGTGGTGGTCGCGGCATGCGCGTGGTGCGCAACGAGGCCGAACTGGCCTCCGCCATCGCGCTGACCAAATCCGAAGCGGGCCAGTTCTTCAAGAACGACATGGTCTACATGGAGAAGTACCTGGAGAACCCGCGCCACATCGAGATCCAGGTGCTGGCTGACGGTCAGGGTACCGCCCTCTATCTGGGTGAGCGGGACTGCTCCATGCAGCGCCGTCACCAGAAGGTCGTGGAAGAGGCGCCGGCCCCCGGCATCACCGACGAGATGCGCAAGTTCATCGGTGAGCGCTGTGTGCGCGCCTGTCTCGAGATCGGCTACCGCGGTGCGGGTACCTTCGAGTTCCTGTACGAGAACGGCGAGTTCTATTTCATCGAGATGAACACCCGTATCCAGGTGGAGCATCCGGTCACCGAGATGGTCACCGGCGTCGACCTCATCAAGGAGCAGCTGCGCATTGCCGCCGGTCAGCCCCTGTCGATCACCCAGCAGGACATCCGCATCCGTGGCCACGCCATCGAGTGCCGGATCAATGCCGAAGATCCGGCCACCTTCCTGCCCTCTCCCGGTCTCATCCAGCGCTTCCACGCGCCGGGCGGCCTGGGCGTGCGCTGGGAATCCCACATCTATGCGGGTTACAAGGTCCCCCCCTACTACGACTCCATGATCGGCAAGCTGATCTGCTACGGGGAGAACCGCGACGTGGCCATCGCCCGCATGCGTCACTCCCTCGACGAGCTGGTGGTGGAAGGGATCAAGACCAACATCGCCCTGCAAAAAGAGATCATGAAGGACGAAAACTTCCAGCACGGTGGCACTAACATCCACTACCTGCACAAGAAGTTGGGTCTGTAATGGCTTGAGGCCCGACCCATTGAGCACGGTGGCAGCACAGAACAGCCACCACCTGCACAAGAAGTCGGGTCTGTAATGGCTTGAGGCCCGACCCATTGAGCACGGTGGCAACACAGAACAGCCACTACCTGCACAAGAAGTCGGGTCTGCAAAGACCCCTTTCATCGGGAAATTGCACGATCCACCCGGATCGCCAACGTAAAAAAGGGCCATGGCGACATGGCCCTTTTTTGTTATTCTTGCGCCCCGCTCACTCGTCGGAGGCCACAGTGAACCGTTTCGCACTCGCCCGTCGGGAAGCAGCCTTCTGCCTGCTGCTGACCCTGCTCTACTTTGTCGCCTGGTATGGCTCGGCTTATTTCATCCCCGAGGATCTCGAGCTGTGGGACCTGCCTCTCTGGTTCCTGCTCAGTTGCATCCTGATGCCCCTGCTGTTCATCGGCCTCTGCGCCCTCATGGTGGATCGCCTGTTCGTCGATATTCCCCTGGATAGCGAGGTACCACCCCATGAATCTTGAGCTGATGCTGCCGCTCTGCATCTACCTGGTGCTGGTACTGGGGGTCGGTTTCTGGGCCAGTCGCCACCGGACCGGCGGCAACTTCATGCAGGAGTACTTCATCGGCAACCGCAGCATGGGGGGGCTGGTGCTCGCCATGACCCTGGTGGCCACTTATACCTCTGCATCGTCCTTCATCGGCGGGCCGGGTGCCGCCTACAAGGTCGGCCTCGGCTGGGTGCTACTGGCGATGATCCAGCTGCCCACCGTCTGGCTCACCCTGGGGGTGCTTGGCAAGAAGTTCGCCATCATCGCCCGCCGGGTCAACGCGGTGACCATCAACGACATGCTGTGGGCCCGCTACCAGAGCAGGGCGGTGGTCGTGCTGGGTTCAGTCACCATCATCCTCGCCTTCATCGCCACCATGGTGGTGCAGTTCATCGGCGGCGCCCGCCTGCTGGAAACGGCGACCGGCCTCAGCTATCAGCAGGGGCTCTTCCTGTTTGCCAGTTGCGTGCTGCTCTACACGGTGATCGGCGGCTTTCGCGCCGTGGTGATGACGGATGCCCTGCAGGGCATTGTGATGCTCATCGGCACTGGCGCCCTGCTGGCGGGCATCCTCATCGCCGGTGACGGGTTGCCGAATCTTGTCCACCAGCTCAAGGAGATAGATCCCAAGCTGGTGAGCCCCCAGGGGGCCGGCGACATGCTGACCCAGCCCTTCATGCTGAGCTTCTGGGTGCTGGTCTGCATCGGGGTGGTGGGCTTGCCCCACTCGGCGCTGCGCTGCTTTGGCTACCGGGACAGCAAGGCGCTGCACCGGGGCATCCTCATCGGCACCATCGTCTGCGCCCTGCTGATGTTCGGCATGCACCTGGCCGGGGCGCTGGGCCGCGCCATCCTGCCCGGCATGGACAGCCCGGACAAGATCATGCCCTCCCTGATGATGGAGGTGCTCCCCCCCTGGCTGGCCGGGGTCTTCCTGGCCGCCCCCATGGCGGCCATCATGTCCACCATCGACTCCCAGCTGATCCAGGCCTCCGCCACCCTGGTGAAAGATCTCTACCTCAATTACCTCAACCCCAGGCAGGAGAAGCTTGAGGTCCGGGTGCCGCGCCTCTCCCTGCTCTGCACCCTGATCCTGGGTACCCTGGTACTGCTGGCGGCGCTCCAGCCCCCCGAGATGATCATCTGGCTCAACCTGCTCGCCTTCGGCGGCCTGCAGGCGGTCTTCCTCTGGCCCCTGGTGCTCGGCCTCTACTGGTCCAGGGCCAACGGCCCGGGAGCCCTCGCCAGCATGGTCTGCGGCATCCTCTGTTACGGTACCTTGAGCCAGTGGGGGATCAAGCTGGCCGGTCTGCACGCCATCGTCCCAAGCCTGGCCCTTGGCCTGGCGGCCTTTGTCCTGGCCAGCCTGCTCACTCCGGCCCCGGATCAGCGTGTCCGTCGATTGTTTGATCAAAATTAAGAAAAGGATCAATAAAGGAAGGCTCGCCTATTCCCAAATGGGGGCTCACGGGTAAAATGTGCGCCACGTCACAAATACCGTGCCCCCATGACAGTCCAGAACGCCAGAAAGATCCTGACCCAGTCCCTGCAGCGCCTCGGCTATGCCCTGTTGCTGCCCGTCTCAATCCTGCCCCTGGCCGCCCTGCTCCACCGGCTCGGCCAACCGGACGTGCTGGATCTCGCCGTGCTCTCCCTCGCCGGTCGCGCCCTCTTCAGCCAGATGCCGCTCATCTATGCGGTGGCCATTGCCTTCGGGTTGAGTCGCCAGGGGCAAGGAGCTCAGGCGCTCGCCGGTGCGGTCAACTTCCTGCTGCTGAGCTCGGCGCTGGGCACCCTGGTGCCCGGGCTGCATGCGGACATGATCTGCGGCCTGCTGGCCGGGCTCGTCACCGCCATGGTCTGCTCCCGGGCCCGCGCTCTGCGGCTGCCGGGCTGGTTGCGCCCCCTGCAGGAAGATCTGCCGGGCATGTTGCTCTCGGCGCTGGCCTGCCTGCTGCTGGTGATCCCCCTCTCCATCCTCTGGCCGCTGCTGGAACAGGGGCTCACCCTGCTCGCCTCCGATCTGCTCACCACGCCATTTGGCGCCTTCTGCTACGGCGTGCTGAACCGGCTGCTGATCCCCCTCGGTCTGCACCAGGTGCTGGGCAGCCTCATCGGGCTCGGGGAGAGCAACCTGCAAGCCCTCTCGACCGCCCAGCCACTGCATGAAGGCTATGTGGCCGGGCTCTATCCGGTCATCATGTTCGGCCTGCCCGGCGCCTGTTTTGCCATCTGGATCCATCGCCAGCGGATGCAGCAGCTGCCCCAGGGGGGGCTGCTGCTCACCCTGGCGCTCACCTCGGCACTGGTGGGCATCACGGAGCCCATCGAGTTCCTGTTTGCCTTCACCGCACCCTGGCTGTTTCTGGCCCATGCCCTGCTGACCGGGCTGTCGCTGGCCATCTGCAGCGGGCTCGACATCCAGGTGGGCAGCTACTTTTCTGCCGGATTGCTGGACCTGGTGCTGAGCTACCACGCCGGTCTGCACAGCTTCTGGCTCATCCCCCTGGGCATCCTCTTCTTCGTCGTCTATGCCCTGCTCTTCTCCCGGCTGCTGGAACACGCTCCCCTCAGTCTGCCGGGCAAGCCCATCGCCGAGGATCTCTCCCGGCTCGCGACCGTGGCCCCCACCGATCCCCAGATGCTGGCTATCCAGTACCTCAAGATGCTGGGGGGCATGGACAACCTGCAGGCCATGAGCGTCTGCCTGACCCGCCTCAGCCTGCGAGTTCGCGACATGGCCCTGGTGGATCAATCCTGCCTGGCCAGACTGGGCTGCCTCTCCTGGGTCGTGCTGAACGAACATCAGCTGGTGCTGGTGCTCGGCCCCCATGCCGGCCTCATCGAAGGGCAGATCCGCATGCTGGCGGAACGCCAGTCGGTCCCGCTCGGTCTCGAACCGGCTCAGGCTCCCCTTAGCCAGCACCAGTGATCAGGCAAAGGGAAGACGCTCGGCCACGAAGTCCATCAGGCTGCGAAGGGCGGGGGCCAGGTGTTCCCGGCTCGGGTAGATGAGATAGAAGGGGTTCACCGGAACCAGGAGATCCGGCAGCACCTTGAGCAGTCGCCCCGCCGCCAGATCGTCGCCGCAGACATGGGCCGGCAGCAGGCCAATCCCCCCGTCATGGAGTGCCAGCTCCCGCAGCGCCAACAGGCTGTTGCTCTGGCAGGCCCCGCGAGGGCGCCAGCCCCCCTCCTGCAATGGCCACACCGGCAAGGAGCCATGTACCAGGCAGGCGTGTCCGGCCAGCTCCGAGAGTTGGAGCGGCGTCCCGTTGGCCGCCAGGTAACCGGGAGATGCCACCAGATGGCGCGCCACCTGGCCGATGCGCCGGCAGATGAGGCTGGAATCTTTCAGCGGCGCCGCCCGCAGCGCCAGATCGTAACCTTCCCCCACCAGATCCAGCTGTTCATCGCAAAGGGTCAGCTCCAGCACCACCTCGGGGTAGAGGGCGCGAAATTCGGCCAGTATCCGACCAAGCAGCAAGGTTCCCGTGGCTTCGGGAGCAGTGATCCGCACCCGCCCTCCAGGAGCCGCGCGCAACCGCGCCATCGCCAGATTGGCGCTGCGCGCCAGTGCCAGCAGCTCCTGACAATGGGCCACATAGACCTCCCCCTGGGGCGTCAGGCTGAGCCTGCGGGTGGTGCGTTGCAGCAACCTCACCCCGAGCCGGGATTCGAGGCGCGAGATCTTCTGGCTCACCGAGGACTTGGGCATACCGAGCACCTCGGCCGCCCCGGTGAAGCTCCCCTGCTCCACCACGGTGGCGAACAGCCCCATCAACTCCAGTTCGACATTGTTCATATATTCAAACAGTCTTTACCAATTACCCATCTTAATCTTGATAATCATCCAGACTAGAGTGAGTGGCAATCCCGAACACTGCTATTTGAAAGGAAAAGCCATGAAAGCCATCGCCCTGACTCACTATCTGCCAAGCAACCACCCCCACTGCTTCATCGAGAGCGATCTACCCGATCCGGCACCGGGCCCGCGGGATCTGCTGGTACGGGTCAACGCCACCTCCATCAATCCGGTCGACACCAAGGTACGCGCACCCAAGGACAAGGTCGAAAGCAGCCCCCGCGTGCTGGGCTGGGACGCCGTGGGCGAGGTGATCGCCGTCGGTAGCGACGTTACCCTGTTCAAGGCCGGTGACAGGGTCTGGTATGCCGGCGACATCAGCCGCCCGGGCAGCAACAGCGCCCTGCAACTGGTGGACGAACGCATTGCCGCCATCGCCCCAGTCACCCTGACCGATCTGGAAGCCGCCGCCCTGCCGCTCACCGCCATCACCGCCTGGGAAACCCTGTTCGAGCGCATGAGCCTCACCCGCGAAAGCACCGGGCGACTGCTGATCATCGGGGGCGCCGGCGGGGTCGGTTCCATCGCCATCCAGCTGGCCCGCCAGCTTACCGGCATGGAGGTGATCGCCACCGCATCGCGCCCCGAAACACGGGAGTGGTGCCTGGACATGGGGGCCCACCAGGTGGTGAGCCATCACCATCTGCAGGCGGAGCTCAAGGCTCTCGGCATCAGCGAGGTGGATGCCATCTTCTGCACCAACGCCACCGAGCAGCACTGGAACACCATGGCCAGCCTCATCCGTCCGTTTGGTCACATCTGCACCATCGCCGAGTCCAGTGACCCCTGGGATCTGGGTCTGCTCAAACCCAAGAGCGTCACCTTCAGCCAGGAGTTCATGTTTACCCGCTCCCTGTTCCAGACCCCGGACATGATCGAGCAGCACAACCTGCTCGGCCGGGTCGCGGCCCTGATCGATGAAGGGGTGCTCAAGACCACCCTCAGCAAGGTGGTACCCGAACTGACGCCCCTCACCCTGGCCCGGGCTCATGCCGAGCTGGAAGCGGGTCGCATGGTGGGCAAGCTGGTGATCGACATGAGCGGTTTCCATCGCTGAGGCGCAGCCCAAGCGGGCCTTACCGTCCAGCCTATTCCCTTGTAGGTAAATAAATGCACCATCATGGGGTGAAATCACCAGTGACAAGCCCCAAGAGTGCACAGCCCCGCAGGTGACCTTTGTCCCTGACGGGGCATCTCCCCCGAAAAAACCATAAAAAAGAGGCCATCCCGTCGGGATGGCCCTAAAAACCTGAACGTTGGGGTAACAATCACACACATATCCTTATGCAGGACATCTGTAACTTTGCAGATAGCGTGCCAATCTCTGCTTTTCCCTCCCAATTAACCGTTTTTCAGCGCACAGGCATAAAAAAAGCCACCCGAAGGTGGCTGAAAAAAGATGACGGAACTTCATAGAGCAAAGCATTCAGCGGGAACAAGTTGCTTCCCGTCACCCATGAAGGAATACATTAACCGTGCCAACTTGGCAGGGTGGCCTCCCTTCTCCATGAGGTCATGGTCAAACCACGACAGCACGGGCCCATGATGATAGAATCCCGCGGTTTCACATTTATGAAGAGCCGACGCCATGCCCTGGATACAAATTCGAATCAACGCCACTGCCAAGACCGCAGACAAGGTGAGCAACATGCTGCTGGGGCGTGGGGCCCAGGCGGTGACCTTTATGGATGCCAAGGATGTGCCCGTCTATGAGCCCATGCCCGGTGAAACCCCGCTCTGGGGCGAGACCGAAGTAATGGGACTGTTCGACGCCGAAACCGATCCGGCTCCCACCATCGCCTTCTTCCAGCAGATCTTCGGTGAAGACGTGGGCTACAAGGTCGAGCAACTGGAAGACAAGGACTGGGTGCGCGAATGGATGGATCACTTCCACCCCATGCAGTTCGGCGAGCGGCTCTGGATCTGCCCGAGCTGGCGCGACGTGCCGAACCCCGATGCGGTCAACGTCATGTTGGATCCGGGTCTGGCCTTCGGTACCGGTACCCACCCCACCACGGCACTCTGCCTGCAGTGGCTGGACGGGCTGGACCTGGCCGGTAAAACCGTGGTCGACTTTGGCTGCGGCTCCGGCATCCTCGGCATCGCCGCCCTGAAACTGGGTGCCGCCCGCGTTATCGGTATCGACATCGACCCGCAGGCGATTCAGGCCAGCCGCGACAACGCCGCGCGCAACGGCGTCGCCGACCAGATTGAGCTCTATCTACCAGCCGACCAGCCGCAAGATGTCGAAGCGGACGTGGTGGTCGCCAACATCCTGGCCGGCCCGCTGCGGGAGCTGGCGCCGCTTATCGCCGGCCACGGCAAAGCGGGCAGCCTGATGGCTCTCTCCGGCGTGCTGGAAAGTCAGGCCCCGGAGCTGGAAACCATCTACGGCCAGTGGTTCGAGATGGACCCGACTGCGGTGAAAGAAGAGTGGTGCCGCCTCTCCGGCCGCAAACTCGGCTGATAAGCAACAAGCCACGGTGGCTGCCAACCCATCGGCCGCACACTCGGCTGATAAACAACAAGCCACGGTGGCTGCCAACCCATCAGCCGCACACTCGGCTGATAAACAACAAGCCACGGCAGTTGCCAACCCATCGGCCGCACACTCGGCTGATAAGCAACAAACCACGGCAGTTGCCAACCCATCGGCCGCAAGCTCGGCTGATAAACAACAAGCCACGGCAGTTGCCAACCCATTGGCCACACACTCGGCTGACAAGCCACAGCGGCAACACTTAGGTCGTTGAACGACAAGGGCACCCCAGCAGGGTGCCCTTGTCGTTTCCGGACGCCGTTCTCCTTCTGCCCACTCTGGGGAGAGCCTCACGCTTCTCTGCCTCCCGATGACTTATCCTCTCTTCCTCCACCCCATAGAGGCCCAGTCATGACCGAATACGAGAAGATGATCGCCAGCCAGCCTTACAACTGCATGGCGCCAGAGCTGGATCTGTTGCGCCGGGAGACGGCCCGCCTGTACCGCCGCTTCAATCGCAGCGACGAGGAGGATGAACAGCTGGCACTGCTGCAGATCGTCGGCGAGCTGGCACAGGGTGCCTTCATCTGCCCACCCTTCTACTGCACCTATGGCCGCCACATCCACCTTGGCAAGGGCAGCTACATCAACATGGGGGCCACCCTGCTGGACAATGCCCCCATTCACATCGGTGCCGAGGTGATGATTGGGCCGAACGTGCAGATCTACACCGCCGCCCATGCGCTGGACGCCGATGAGCGCATTCAGGGGGTTGAGACGGCGCTGCCGGTCACCATCGAAGACAGGGTCTGGATAGGCGGCGGCGCCATTCTGCTTCCCGGCGTCACCATAGGGCGGGAAGCCGTCGTGGGTGCGGGCTCGGTCGTGACCAGAGATGTACCGGCCGGTGCCAGGGTGGCAGGCAACCCGGCACGGCTGCTGCCAGTCAAAGGTTGAGCGGAAGGCCAGAGGCTCGCTCAGGCGCTTTCCAGCAAGCGGTCGATGCAGTGCACCACCTGCATGCTGGCGTTTTCCATGGTCTTGAGCTGCTCGACCATGCTTTTGATATCCCCCTGCTCGCGCGCGTGCAGGGCGGCCTTGCCGCTCTCGTGGACCCGTTTGTGGGGCCCGTCCAGTTCACGAAAGCCCGGCTTGTGGGCGAAGAGCTCCGCACCCTGCCCCTCGAAATACCATTTGCCCAGCCTGCACTGAGCGTGGTCGCTCACCGGCTCGTGAAAATGCTGCTGATCGATGAGCCGATAGATGGTGTTCTTCCAGACAGCGTGATCCAGCTTGGTGGTATTGAGGAAGGAGGTGGAGGCCGCACTGTGGATCACCTGCTGCATCCGGCCTGATTGTGCCAGCACCTGGGTCACCACCACATCGATCTGGGAGGAGGAGGTCGCCACCTCGGCGGCACTGGCCTGGTTGTCATTGATGATGGACTTGATCTCCTGCGCCTGTGCCACTATCTGTCTGACCAGCACCTCGATCTGGCTGCTGGCTTCATGAGCCTTGCTCGCCAGCTGACGCACCTCATCGGCGACCACCGCGAATCCTCGGCCAGCTTCACCGGCCCTGGCCGCCTCGATGGCCGCATTGAGTGCCAGCAGGTTGGTCTGATCCGAAATGCCCTGGATGGCGGTCACGAACTGGTTGATGGCGGATGTACTGGCATCGAGCTGATGGACGGCTGCGAGGCTGCGAGCCGCCTCATCCGTGATGGCATGGGCGCGATCGGAGAGACGGGTGATGGCGCCCCGGGTCTGGGCAAAGAGCTGATCCAGCTCGCAGAGCGCTCCCTTTTCCGCCATCAGGTGCTCGGCACTGCCAGCCAGCGCTTCCCGCACGCTCTGCAGCATCTCACCTCCCTGGTTCTGGCAGGAGATCACCTGATTGAAGAGATCGCCACGCTCCCGGCTGGTGCGCTGCATGTGCTCGTATTCACCGATGGTGGCGCGCAATTCGGCCAGCTCGCTCTGGTGCTGCTGCTCTTTGAGAAGCATCGCCTCCCTGAGCTGTTGATTCTCTTTTTCAAGCTTGCGGTTGAACCACATATAGCCTCCGGATGGCAAAGGTGCGGACAGTCGACGTCGAAGGGAAGCCTCTGGCTCTCTTGTCTCTGCCGATGCTGGCGGATCCCGGGCCGGATTTCACCTGCAAATGCAGGATATTTGACCCTGATCCTGATTCCAATCGAGGCCACACGCATGGCTGTGCAAAAGATCGCCACAAAAAGGCAGGGTGAGGTAGATAAAAGGAAGAGGAGAAAGAACGCTGACGTGCCAGCCCTACAAAAAATGAAGCCCAATGTCATCAAGACGTTGGGCTCTAAAAAGGTGCTACGGAATTGCGACTCTCATCGCAGAAAATTAGAAGGGGTCACCTTCTAAACTGGCAGTGGGATAATAACGCGGCGCAAACGTTTTACATAGCGTAATAAACCAGGAGTGAGAAGAATCTCTCACAATTCAAAAAATGTCTGGCCAACCCCCTTCTCCCCTCTTGGCAAGTGCACATTTATCAGTACAGCCTGACGGCTTTGTCAGAAAACAAAAAAGCCCTGAATAATCAGGGCTTTTGGCATTCTGTGCTTCAGAAGCTGCGCACGAAGTCCTGGATGGGCAACTCGCGCAGCTTGCGGGCCTCCAGCATGGGGGTGCCAAGGTAGAGGAAGCCCACCAGTTGATCCTCCGGTGCCAGCCCCAGTGCACCATGGATCTGCTCGTCGAAGATGAACCAGCCGGAGCGCCAGATGCCGTTGAAGCCCTGGGCCTGGGCCGCCATCTGCATCGCCATCAGGGCGCAACCGGCAGAGAGCTCCTGCTCCAGTTTCGGTACCTTGGGGTGCGCCTGATAACGGGTCGCCACCGCGATCACCAGGGGAGCACGCAGTGGCGCGGCGCGGCACTTCTCGACACTGTCCGCATCCTCGCCACGGGCAAGGGCGGCATCAGCCAGTAATGTCCCCAGACGCTCACGCCCCTCCCCTTCAAACAGGATGAACTGCCAGGGGGTCAGAGTGCCGTGATCCGGCGCCCGCAGCCCGGCCTTGAGGATATTGTCGAGCACTTCGCCACTCGGGGCAGGCTCGGCCAGACGACCACAGGAGTGGCGATTGAGTAACAGATGGAGGGCATCCATGGGGCAGTTCCTTGTCAAAGGCGATGATGGCGCTACCTTAGCACAGCACCGGATGAAGAAAACCCCTGAGGTTCAGGGGTTTGTCAGGATACGAAAGGGTCGGGCGGCTAGATGACGGCAGCCAGCTCCGCCCCTTGCCGGATGGCGCGTTTGGCATCCAGCTCGGCGGCCACGTCGGCACCGCCGATGATGTGCACCGGCTTGCCAGCAGCCTGCAGACCGGCCTGCAGCTCCTTGAGGGGCTCCTGTCCGGCACAGATGATCACCTGATCCACCGGCAGGCACTGCTGCTGGTCGCCCACCTGGATGTGAAGCCCGGCATCGTCGATACGCAGGTACTGGACGCCGGAGAGCATCTGCACCTTGCGATTCTTGAGCACGGTGCGATGGATCCAGCCAGTGGTCTTGCCAAGGCCGTCGCCCACCTTGCTCTCCTTGCGCTGGAGCAACCAGATCTGGCGCTCGGGGGCATCGATCTCGGGGGTAGTCAGGCCGCCGCGCTCACCCAGTTGCTTGTCGATACCCCACTCCTTGAGCCAGTGATCGCGATGGCTTTCAGCATCCGGCGCTCCTCTCTTCTCCACCAGGTATTCGGCCACGTCAAAGCCGATGCCGCCGGCGCCGATGACCGCCACCTTCTCGCCCACCGGCTTGTGATCCCGCAGCACATCCAGATAGCTCAACACCTTGGGGTGCTCGATACCCGGGATATTGGGGGTGCGCGGGCGGATGCCGGTGGCGAGGATCACCTCGTCAAAACCGCCGCCCAGCAGGCTCTCGGCACTCTGGCGCTGGCCCAGATAGAGCTCGACGCCGCACTTCTCAAGCCGTTTGGCAAAGTAGCGCAGGGTCTCGTGAAACTCCTCCTTGCCCGGGATCTGCTTGGCAAAGTTGAACTGGCCGCCGATTTCGCTCGCCTGATCGAACAGGCTTACCTGATGGCCCCGCTCGGCTGCGTAGCAGGCAAACGCCAGCCCCGCAGGACCCGCCCCCACCACCGCCAGCTTCTTGGGCTGGGGCACCCGGCCAAACGTCAACTCGGTCTCGAAACAGGCGCGGGGGTTGACCAGGCAGGAGGCACGCTTTTGCTTGAACACGTGGTCGAGGCAGGCCTGGTTGCAGGCGATGCAGGTGTTGATCTCGTCCGCCCTGTCTTCAGCCGCCTTGATGACGAATTCGGGGTCTGCCAGGAAGGGGCGCGCCATGGAGACCATGTCCGCTTCGCCGCCCGCCAGGATGCGCTCCGCCACCTCGGGGGTGTTGATGCGGTTGGTGGTGATGAGGGGCACCTTGAGGTGCTTTTTCAGCTCGGCGGTCACCCAGCTAAAGGCACCGCGCGGCACGCTGGTGGCGATGGTGGGAATGCGCGCCTCGTGCCAGCCTATACCGGTGTTGATGAGGGTGACCCCCACCTGCTCCAGTGCCCGGCCAAGTGCGATCACTTCCTCAAGGGAGGAGCCCTGCTCCACCAGATCCAGCATGGAGAGGCGGAAGATGATGATGAAATCCGTGCCCACCCGCTCACGGATGGCGCGGACAATCTCCACCGGGAAGCGCATGCGGTTTTCGCTGCTGCCGCCCCAGCCATCGGTGCGCTTGTTGGTACGTTCGCAGATGAACTGGTTGATGAGATAGCCTTCCGACCCCATCACCTCGACCCCGTCATAACCGGCCGCCTTGGCCAGCGCCGCAGTGGCGGCGAAGTCGCGAATGGTGCCGCGGATCTGCCGCTCGCTCATGGCCCGCGGCTTGAACGGGGAGATGGGAGCCTTGAGGGCGCTCGGCGCCAGGCTGAACGGATGGTAGGCATAGCGGCCCGCATGAAGGATCTGCAGCGCTATCTTGCCCCCTTCCTGGTGCACCGCCTCGGTCACCTTGCGGTGTTTGGCTACCTGCCAGGAAAAGCTCAGCTGGGATCCGTGGGGCACCAGCCGCCCCCGCAAATTGGGGGCGATACCGCCGGTCACGATGAGACCGACCCCGCCACGGGCCCGCTCACCATAGAAGGCGGCCAGCTTGTCAAAGCCCCCTTTTTCCTCCTCGAGGCCGGTGTGCATGGACCCCATCAGTACGCGGTTGCGCAACTGGGTAAAACCCAGATCGAGGGGGGTCAGCAGCGTGGGATAACGGCTCATGATGCACTCCTTGTCGAGGTCGATGTGCACGGGGTCATGCTCCAGCCTTCCTGGCTGCCTCGGGTGACGGGCAGTAAAAAGAAGGGGGTGGGTGGAGATGGGGCCGGCTCATCGGGCCTTTCAGTTAATTTTTTGTTATCAAGCTGGAGCTAGAGTAAAGAATCGAAAACCCTTTTTCAAACAAATGTTTGGACATTTCTTCAGCGAACAGCCGTGTTCCGAAGTGGCGGGGAGGCAGTCGACTCAAGGGGAAATGGCAATTGGCTGCGCAACTGGTTAATAATGGCGGCTCTCAACCCATTAACAGGGCGACAACGCAGCTATGTCTATTTTCAAAGGTCTGGGATGGCTCTTTCGCAGCCTCTGGCGCCTGCTCAACTTTACCCGCTTGATGCTGGTCAACCTGCTGTTTCTTCTCGTCGTGCTGGTCATTGTCTTCAGCGTCAGCCAGAGCGAGACCCCCAGCACCCCCATCGAGGGGGCGCTCACCCTCAATCTCTCCGGTGTGCTGGTAGAACAGCGCACCCAGACCGATCCCACGGTGCAACTGCTCAGGCAGATGGACAAGGGGGACGAGCAGCCAAGCGAAATCGTCCTCTCCGATCTGCTGTGGGCCATCAAGAGCGCGGGGAATGACGATCGCATCAAGGCGCTGGTGATCAAGCCCCAGGGTCTGCAAGGGGCCAGCCTCTCCAAACTGCAGGAGGTGACGGCCGCCATCGACGCCTTCAAGGAGAGCGGCAAGCCGGTCATCGCCATGGCGGACTACTACAGCCAGGGGGCCTATCTGCTCGCCGCCCACGCCGACCACGTGCTGCTCAACCAGAGTGGTGCCGTGCTGATCGAGGGGCTGGGTGTCTACCAGACCTACTTCAAGTCGGCACTGGAGAAGCTCAACATCACCCCGCACGTCTTCAAGGTCGGCACCTACAAGTCCTTCGTCGAGCCCTACACCCGGGACGAGATGTCCCCCGAGAGCAAGGAGGCGAACCAGCGCTGGCTGGATCAGCTGTGGCAATCCTATGTGGCCGACGTGGCGGAGCAGCGGGAGATCGAGCCTGATGCCGTGGCACCGAACAAGGATCACTTCCTCGAACTGCTGCGCAAGGCCGGTGGCAATGCGGCCAGCTACGCCCTCGACAACGGTCTGGTGGATCAGCTCGCCACCCGCGACGAGATGACCCAGGCGGTGATCAAGGAAGTGGGCGAGGCCGATGATCACGGCTGGAAGGGCGTGGGCCTGAAAGAGTATCTGGCCGCCATCCCGGAGCAATACCCCCAGAGCGGCAAGGATGAGGTAGGCCTCATCACCGCCAGCGGCGCCATCATGGATGGCGTCCAGCCTGCCGGCACCATCGGCGGCGACAGCCTTGCCGATCTGCTGGCCGAGGCCCGCCGTGACGATCAGGTGAAAGCCGTGGTGCTGCGAGTGGACAGCCCGGGCGGCAGCGCCTTCGCCGCCGAGCAGATCCGCGCCGAATTGCTGGCCCTGAAACAGGCAGGCAAGCCGGTGGTCATCTCCATGGGCAGCTACGCCGCCTCCGGTGGCTACTGGATCTCCGCCGATGCGGACAAGATCTTCGCCTCCCCCACCACCCTCACCGGCTCCATCGGGGTGTTCGGCATGTTCGCCACCATCGACAAGGCGCTCTCCCAGTACGGGGTACACACCGACGGCGTCGGCACCACCGACTTCGTGGGGGTCGGGCTGACCCGTGCCCTGCCGGATCACGTGGGTGAAGCCATTCAACTGAGCGTGGAAGACACCTATCAACGCTTTGTCGGCCTGGTGGGCAAGGGCCGGGGCCTTAGCCCGGAAGAGGCGGAAAAAGCCGCCGAAGGCCGGGTCTGGACCGGGCAGGATGCCAAGGCACTGGGGCTGGTGGACGAGTTCGGCAATCTGGATGACGCCCTCAAGGCGGCCGCCGATCTCGCCAACCTCAAGAGCTGGCAGGTCACCCCCATCGCACCGGAAGAGTCTGCCAGGGACAAGTTCCTGCGCGAGCTGTTTGACAGCAGCGCCCAGGCGCTGGCCCCGCACCTGCAAAGCTGGCTGCCCGCCGGGCTTGGCAAGGCGCTGCTGGAGATGAACCGCACTCTGGACCCGCTGACCCGCTTCAACGATCCCCAGGGCACCTACGCCTTCTGCCAGGTCTGTCTCCCCTGACGCCGGGGACAGCCATAAAAAAACCGCCGACAGGCGGTTTTTTTATGGGGCAAGCGGCCTTGTCAGGTCAGCAAGCCGGACGCTTGCCAGCGGTGCAACTCTGCCAGCACCCGGGTCTCTCGCGCCGTCCACTGGGGACAGGGACCCGCCAGCTGGGTCTTGTTGGTCTGCAGGGCCTCGGCCAGGGGGAACCAGCCCGGCGTGAAGCCGAGGCGGATCTCGTAGGGCTGGGGGCGCGGCGCACTCCAGTCCTCCCCGACCCGGCAGAGGTAATAGGACGATCGGATGCAGTAGGCATCGTAATCCGGCTCGCGCGCGGCACGATACTCCCGGGTCTCTCCCAGCAGGGGGCCCACGGCCACCAGCTCGGCGCCACACTCTTCCCGCAGCTCCCGGGCCAGGGCCGCATCGTGCGCCTCCCCGTGCTCGATGCCGCCACCGGGGAACATGAGATCCCCGTTGACGCTGGAGTGCACCAGCAGCAGTCGATCACCACGCATCACCACGGCCCTCACCGTGGCCCGTTCAAGCACCCTGTCCTCGCCGCGGATCTGGCCGTGGACGAGACGGATATCGAAGGGATGGGCCCACTCCCGGACCTCTGTCAGGGTCGGATTCATGGTGTGCGGTAGCTCCCCTGCCTGAGTGCATCGACGATGGTGGCCGCCTGGTCGTCCAGCGTCTCCTGCTCCTCCTTGCCGATGGCATGGTAAATGCCGAGCCGGGTGGCGGAGACCTCGGGGCTCTCCTGGAATGACTCGCTCACCTTGCCCCACAGATAGGCCTGATCAAATCGCTTCTGCCCCATGTAGAGGGTGCTGAGGGCGGTGAGGATCCGGCTGTTGACCTTGTCCCCCTCCCGATAGAGGGAGAGCGCATGGTGCATCAGCCTGATGGCCTTCTCGGGCTCGCTCTTCGCATAGATGCCGCCGAGCGCCAGTTGCAGCTCGGGCTCCTCGAGGCTCGGCGTCCCCTCCTGCGCGAGGAAGCTGGCGCGGGCATCGGGGCTGGTGTTGTTGGTCCAGTGCCAGAGCAGCAGGTAGGGATCTCGGGAGCCCCGGGTCTGAGCGTCCAGTTGCTCCAGTTGCCGGCCGGCGGCCAGCATCCCTTCCACTCTGGGGCTCTTCTGCTCCCTGGCCCGCTTGTACTCAATGTTGGTGGAGTGCTCGGCGCACTGCAGATAACGTTCCAGGCCGCGCATCAGATCGTACTTGCGCCTGTCCGCCCCCTCTTCCTGGAGATAGTAACGACCGCGAATGACGTCGCTGCGCTCATAGCGGCACCAGCCGTCGTCCACCAGGTCCGCGCACAGGGCGGGATATTGGGAGCAGATGTTGTGGATCCTGTCGTCGTCGCAGGCCGTCAACGTCAGGCAACAAGCGAGGGAAAGCAGTAACGGACGCTGTGAGAATAAGGTCATGGTTCACATCTGGTTGATAACAATCGCAACCCGCACCGGCCACCGCCAACTAGCAAACAGGCTACATATCCATTACAATGCGCGCGCCGTATAAGGCCGCGATTGCAGAATAATATAACGAAACCATCAGCCCTACACTGATCTGCCTTCGACGAATTTCAATTTGCCCAGGCAACTTGCTTCAACAACGTGAAATAAAAGGATCTGGTTAATGACCCACGAGCACTACTTGCAGGCGTGGCAGGAGAGCCAGGAGCTCGCCGAAGCCATGCAACCCTTGATAGGTCGCCTCTACCGACAGCAAGGGATAGAGATCACCCTCTACGGACGCCCCCTGCAAAACGCCTCCACCATCGATATCCTCAAGGCCCACCGGGTCGTTCGCCGCCACCAGGGCACCCCGCTGCCCATCCAGCAAAGCTTCCCTCTCCTGCGCACCATCGTCGCCCTGAACCCCACCGCCGCCGAAGTCGATCTCGGCAAACTGGCCGTGGGCTACTGGCAGGATCACCAGGATGAAGCTGGCATCGAGGACTATCTGCGCGCCAAGCTGGCACCGGCCCTGAACCGCAGTACCGTGCCCGCCCCGACCGACGTGGTACTCTACGGCTTCGGTCGCATCGGCCGCCTGCTGGCCCGTCTGCTCATCGAGCGCACCGGCGCCGCCAACTCCCTGCGCCTGCGCGCCATCGTGGTGCGCGGCGGTCGCGACGGGGATCTGGAGAAGCGTGCCAGCCTGTTGCGCCGCGATTCGGTGCACGGCCCCTTCAACGGCTCCATCGAGGTGGATGCAGAACGCAGCGCTATCATCGCCAATGGCACCTTCATCCAGGTGATCTACGCCAACAGCCCGGCCGACATCGACTACACCGCCTATGGCATCGACAATGCGCTGATCGTTGACAACACCGGGGTCTGGCGTGACGAAGTGGGGCTGTCCGAGCACCTCAAGGCCCGCGGCGCCGCCCGGGTGCTGCTGACCGCCCCCGGCAAGGGGGAGATGAAGAACGTGGTGTTCGGGGTCAACCACGAGGTGATAGGCCCGGATGACAAGATAGTCTCCGCCGCCTCCTGCACCACCAACGCCATCACCCCGGTGCTCAAGGTGATGCAGGACAAGTACGGCATCCGCCACGGCCACGTGGAGACGGTCCACTCCTATACCAACGATCAGAACCTCATCGACAACTATCACAAAGGCGAGCGCCGCGGTCGCAGCGCAGCCCTCAACATGGTGATGACCAGCACCGGCGCCGCCAAGGCGGTGGCCAAGGCGCTGCCGGAGCTCAAGGGCAAGTTGACCGGCAACGCCATCCGGGTGCCCACACCCAACGTGTCCCTGGCCATCATCAACCTGTCGCTGGAACAGACCACCGATCGGGAGAGCCTCAACGCCTATCTGCAGCAGATGGCACTGAGCTCGGCCCTGCATCGCCAGATCGACTTCAGTGCCAGCACCGAGCTGGTCTCCTCCGACATGGTGGGCTCCCGTTTTGCGGGCATCGTCGACTCCCAGGCCACCATCGCCGAGGGGGATCACTGCGTGCTCTACGTGTGGTATGACAACGAGTTCGGGTACAGTTGTCAGGTAGTACGGGTGATGGAGCAGATGGCTGGCGTAGTCCGCCAAGATCTACCGGTATAGTCCGACAGGATCTGCCCGCCTGAACCCGTGTTCATGGCTCAATTTTCAAGGAGAGGCCGGATGTCGTCTCAGCAAGTGACGTTTCAACAAGCGATAGCGCAGATGCCCAAAGAGGTGTACGAGCGGCTCAAGACTGCGGTCGAGCTCGGCAAATGGCCGGATGGCAAGCCCCTCACCGAGGAGCAGAAGGCCACTTCCCTGCAGGCCGTGATGGCCTGGCAGGCGATGCACCTTGAGAACCCCGAGCACATGAACATCGGCCGTGACGGCGAGATCGTGATGAAGAGCAAGAGCGAGCTCAAGCGCCAGTATCGCGATGAGGAAGAGATAGTACGGGTAGACCTTAGCCACTGAGGCAGGCCGCACGTCACCTATCGCGGTAACGAAACGAAAGAGGGGAGCCATTATGGCTCCCCTCTTTTTTTCCTCTCTATGCAGGATGACTCATCCCCCTCATCCCCGGCCCTTCTCCCACCAGGGGAGAAGGGAGCTGGCACGCACCTGCGAGCAGTCAGCGGGCCACCTGCCGGCGATCTTCATGGCAAACCTCGCCACCTCGATCTATCCCCTCTCCCGCTGTGAGAGGGTTAGGGTGAGAGGGAAAGTCAGGGGGTCAGCTCCCCGCGCAGGGACTGCTGCATCAGCTCGCGGATGCGCGGCGCCGGCAGATCCTGGCTCAGCAGGAAGTGCAGCTTGGTGAGCGCCGCCTCGGCGGTCATGTCAAAGCCCGAGATGACTCCCGCACGGGAGAGGGCGTTGCCGGTGGCATAGCCCCCCATGTTGACCTTGCCGTGCAGGCACTGGCTCAGGTTGACGATGATGACGCCCCGGGCAGATGCCTCGGAGAGCAGCGCCAGCATGGCCGGGTTCTGGGGCGCATTGCCCACCCCGAAGGAGAGCAGGATCAGCGCACGCACCGGCTGTTGCAGGATGTTCGCTATCACCTCAGCCGATATCCCCGGGTAGAGGGTCACCACCCCGATGGGCTGGGGGGTAATGTCGTGCAGCACCAGGGGGCGATCGCACGGCACGCCCAGCTCACCTGCCTCCAGGGAGATAGCGATACCGGCATTGAGCAGGGGCGGGTAGTTGGGCGAGTCGAAGGCGTGGAAGCCGTCGGCATGCACCTTCTTGCTGCGGTTGCCGCGATAGAGCTGGTTGTTGAAGAAGAGCGTCACCTCGTGGATCGGGTAGTTGGCCGCGATATAGAGGGCGTTGAGCAGGTTTTGCTGACCGTCCGAGCGCAGCTCGGCCAGGGGGATCTGGGAGCCGGTGATGATGACCGGCTTGTGCAGATCTTCGAGCATGAAGGAGAGCGCAGACGCGGTGAACGACATGGTGTCGGTGCCGTGCAGAATGACGAAACCGTCGTACTTGTCGTAGTTGCCCTTGATATCCTCGGCGATGCGCTGCCAGTCTGCCGGCGTCATGTCGGAAGAGTCGATGAGGGGGGCATATTCGTGGATATGGTAATCGGGCATTTCCGGTCGATGGAACTCGGGCATCCGTGCCAGACAGTCCTCCATGAAGCCCGCCATCGGTACATAACCGTGGTCGGAACGCTGCATCCCTATGGTGCCGCCTGTGTAGGCAATGTAGATGGACTTCTTCACACCCTCTCCTCTCTCTGGACTGGAAACCGGCAAATCAAACAGGGCTCAACCGATACAGCCCCCGTCCTTCAGATGGTGCGGGCGGGCTCAATATCGGTCATCAGCAGACCTCTTGAGGGTCTGTGTCCTCCCGTGGGGGCGGAACCGGGCGAATTATAAAGAGTGCCGCTGCAAATGACAGCCGCAGCAGCATTGTTGCGATCCGGAGCACACTCGGCGAGGCAGTTTTAAATGCCATATTAACACCATGTTTTAATCATTAATGTGATATATGTGGATGTACTTGGTGTTTTTTGCTAGTATCCGGCGGATTTTTCACAAATCTCATCTGGACGCCCGACGAACACGGGCTCGTGTCGACCCCCTCTTTTGCAGAGGGACGGGGCTGCGGCCCCTCTGTCACTGGCGCGTTCGCCACTCTGTTTCATCCCGGCTGGATCCGTGAGTCTTTCTCGCCAAAGACACAGCCGATCAACATGGGAGCACTGAATGCTACAACTTGATGCCTACGCCACCCTGGTCGCCGCGACCCTGGTGCTGCTGCTTGGCCGCCTGCTGGTCAACAAGATAGGACCCCTGCGCACTTTCAACATCCCCAAACCCGTGGCCGGTGGCCTGGTGGTTGCCCTGGTGCTGCTGGTGCTGCGTTCCACCCTGCAGATCGAACTGCAATTTGATACCAGCCTGCAGACGGCCCTGATGCTGACCTTCTTCGCCTCCATCGGCCTCTCCGCCGATCTGGGCAGCCTCAAGCGCGGCGGCAAGGCGGTGGCCACCTTCCTGCTGGTGGTCACCGGCCTGCTGCTGGTGCAGAACAGCCTGGGGGTGGGTCTGGCCACCCTGCTGGGGCTGGATCCCCACATGGGGCTGCTAGCCGGCTCCATCACCCTCTCCGGCGGCCACGGCACCGGGGCGGCCTGGGGTTCCATCTTCACCGAGAAATACGGCGTACAATCCGCCGCCGAGCTGGCGATTGCCTGTGCCACCTTCGGTCTGGTGCTGGGGGGTCTCATCGGCGGCCCGGTGGCCCGCTATCTGGTGAAGAAAGTGCAGGTGCCCGGTGAGGAGCATAACCGTGACGGCGCCCCCCAGGGCTTCGAGATGCCGGACATGGAGCGCCCGCTCACCACCTTCAGCCTGATCGAGACCCTGGCACTCATCGCCATCAGCCTGAAAGGGGGCGAAATGCTGGCCCTCTACCTCAAGGGCGGCGTCTTCGAGTTGCCGATCTTCGTCTGCGTGCTCTTTGTCGGCGTGCTGCTGCGCAACCTGCTCACCCTGCTCAACTGGCACGAAGTGAGCGACCGCGAGGTCTCCCTGCTCGGCAACGTCAGCCTGTCGCTCTTCCTCGCCATGGCGCTGATGAGCCTCAGGTTGTGGGAGCTGGCAAGCCTGGCCCTGCCCATCTTCATCCTGCTGGCCGTGCAGACGGTGGCCATGGCGCTCTACGCCATCTTCGTCACCTTCCGGGTCATGGGGCGCAACTATGATGCGGCCGTGCTGGCGGCGGGTCACTGCGGCTTCGGCCTCGGCGCCACCCCCACTGCCATTGCCAACATGCAGGCCATCACCCAGCGCTTTGGCCCCTCCCACCTGGCCTTCCTGGTGGTGCCCATGGTCGGTGCCTTCTTCATCGACATCATCAACGCCGTGGTGATCAAGCTGTTCCTGGCCCTGCCCTTCCTGTGATCCCGGACGCAGGCCCCGTATGACAGAGCCCACCTTGCGGTGGGCTCTGTCATTTCTGCTCGCCAGCAGCACTGAATCCCATCCTTCATGGGTGCCCGCTGGGAAACATCTAAACAAAAAGCCCCGCACTCGGCAGAGTGCGGGGCTTTGTCATGGCGGCCTTGATCGCCGCGTGTCAGAACTTACAGGAGGATGGTCGACACCTGCTGGTTCAGATTGCGGCCTGACCTTCCTTACAAAATAAAGGTCGACACCTGCTGGTTCAGGTTGGTGGCACGCCCCTTGAGGTTGTGCGCCTGATCCAAGTCGCGCATGGCGGAAGCGGTGATCTCGTCGCTCACATCCTTGATGGCGGTAGTGTTCTGGGTGATTTCACCGGTCACCTGGGTCTGCTCCTCGGCGGCGGTGGCGATCTGGCCCGCCATGTCGGAGATGAGGCTGACGGCCTGGGTGATCTCCTCCAGAGCCGCAGCGGCAGCGTCGGCATCCTTCACGCTGTTGTCCGCCAGCCCCTGGCTGGTCTGCATCAGGCTCACCGCGCGGGCCGTGGTCTGTTGCAGGGTTTCGATGGTGGACTGGATCTCCTGGGTGGAATCCTGGGTACGGCGCGACAGCACCCGCACCTCGTCCGCCACCACGGCGAAACCGCGACCCTGTTCGCCGGCACGGGCCGCTTCAATGGCCGCGTTCAGCGCCAGCAGGTTGGTCTGCTCGGCGATGCCCTGGATGGTGGAGAGGATGCCGGAGATGGCCTGAGCGTGACGGCTCAGCTCGCCGATGACGCCGGTCGCCTGCCCCACTTCCTCGGCCAGGTTGTTGATGGATTGGCGAGTCTGGTTCACCAGGATCTTGCCCTGTTCACTGCTCTGGGCGGATTGCTGGGCGGCGGCAGCGGTGTTCTCGGCGTTGCCCGCGATCTCCATGGTGGCACTCGCCATCTCGGTGACGGCGGTGGCGACCATGGTCACCTCCTGTTGCTGGCGTTGCAGCTCTTCCACCGCGGCCTGGTTGGTCACCAGACTGCGTTCGGCATCGGCGTTCAGCTCGTTGGCAAGCTGACGGATGTTGGCGATGAGCTGATGCTGGCTGCCCACGAAGCGGTTGAAGCTGCCGGCGAGCTGGCCCACTTCGTCATTGGCGTCGATCTTGATGCGCTGGGTCAGATCGCCGTTACCGTCTGCGATGCGGGCCAGGGCCTGGGACACCTTGGTGAGGGGACCGAGCAGCAGGCTGACCAGCCAGGAGATGGCGAGAATGCTGCCCACCAGCACCAGCAGGGCCAGGCCGAGCTGGGTCATCAGCAGGGAGGAGAGCGGCGCCTCCAGGGTGCTCTTGTCCAGTACCAGCACCAGCTCCCAGTCGGTGTCCGGAATGTCCGTCGCCCACAGCAGCTTGTCACGCCCCTCGTTGTCGAAGAAAGCAGGCACCAGGCTGTTGCTCGCCTTGCTCTGCTCGATCAGGGCATTGGTCAGATCGTTGTCGATCTCGCTGGCCGGCTTCATCGCCTTGGCCGCATCCTTGTAGGAGATGACGGTGCCATCCTTGTGCATCAGGATGGCGAAGCCGTCCGCAGGCAGCTTCATCTTGGTGATGTCATCCACCAGGGAGGCGATGGAGAGATCCCCCCCCCACCACGCCGCCCTGGGCCGGCTGGGCCAGGGTCACCACCAGAATGTTGTAGGCCACGTCGAGGTAGGGTTTGGTGACGATCATGCCGCCCTTGGCCATGGCTTCCTGATACCAGCCACGGGAGCGGGGATCGTAACCGTCGCGGTTGATGGAGGGGTCGGAGTCGTTCATCTTGCCGCTGCCCTCACCAAAATAGGTGAGCTGGAAACGGCCGGACACCTGGGCCTGTTGCAGGGCGTTGAGGGGCTCGGCACCGGCCTTGTTGCCAAGGGCCTGGATAACGTCACGACGGGCGGCAAGCCAGTCGCTGACGCTGGCGGCCTGCTGGCTGCCAAGGCGTTGCACCTGTTCCTGACTGTCTTGCAGCAGCATGGACTTCTGGCTGCTGTAGCTCTGCCAGGAGAGCAGCAGGATCACCAGTGACAAGGCGATGACCACAGACAACAGTATCTTCAGCTTGAGTGATAGGTTTTTCATCGTGTTTTCTTCTTGTGGGAGTCGGGAACAGGATCAATCGGGAGTGCGTGGCACTGTGTGTTGTTAGCGGCCAATCCGCACAAAACTGAAGCGGAGAATGGCGTGAGTGACGATATTTTACGCGGAAATTTTAAAAATGCTGCGGAAAATTGGAGCAGGAAAAAGAGCGAGGCCAGCCAACCCTGTTTATTCCTTCTGCAATTGGCTAGAATATCCCGTTTTTAAATCACATCGACCCCGAGAGTTTTCACGATGTTTGAAGTCAATCCTGTATTAAACAAGCTTAAGGAGCTGTCTGAGAGGACCGAGCTGCTTAGGGGGTACCTTTGACTATGACGCCAAGAAAGAGCGTCTAGAAGAGGTCAATGCCGAGCTGGAACAGCCGGATGTCTGGAACGAACCCGAGCGCGCACAGGCGCTGGGCAAGGAGCGCGTCTCCCTGGAGAACGTCGTCAGCACCATCGATACCCTGACCCAGGGCGTCGATGACGTCGAGATGCTGGTCAGCCTGGCCGTCGAAGGCGAAGACGAAGAGACCTTCAACGAAGCCGTGGTCGAAGCGGACGAGCTGGAGGCCAAGCTGGTGGATCTCGAGTTCCGTCGCATGTTCTCCGGTCAGCACGACGGTTCCGACTGCTACATCGACATCCAGTCCGGTTCCGGCGGCACCGAGGCCCAGGACTGGGCCAACATGGTGCTGCGCATGTACCTGCGCTGGGGTGATGCCCACGGCTACAAGCCCGAGCTCATCGAATGCTCCGAGGGCGACGTGGCCGGCATCAAGTCCGCCACCATCAAGTTCACCGGCGAGTATGCCTTCGGCTGGCTGCGCACCGAGACCGGCGTCCATCGCCTGGTTCGCAAGTCGCCGTTCGATTCCGGCGGCCGTCGTCACACCTCGTTCTGCTCCGTGTTCGTCTATCCCGAGATCGACGACGACATCGAGATCGAGATCAACCCGGCGGACCTGCGCATCGACGTCTACCGCGCCTCCGGTGCCGGTGGTCAGCACGTCAACCGGACCGAGTCCGCGGTGCGTATCACCCACATCCCGACCGGCGTGGTGGTGCAGTGCCAGAACGACCGTTCCCAGCACAAGAACAAAGATCAGTGTATGAAGCAGCTGAAGGCCAAGCTCTACGAGCTGGAAATTCAGAAGCAGAACGCCGAGAAGCAAGCCCTCGAAGAGACCAAGTCCGACATCGGCTGGGGCAGCCAGATCCGCTCCTACGTACTGGATGACTCCCGTATCAAGGATCTGCGCACCGGCGTCGAGACCCGCAACACCCAGTCCGTACTCGACGGCGACTTGGACAAGTTTATCGAAGCCAGCCTGAAATCAGGCCTGTAAACAGAGCAGCAGGAATCACCATGTCTGAACAAACCACCACCCCGGAAGTCGACCAGACTCTCGAACTGAACAACGAGATGACTGAGCGTCGCTCCAAGCTGGCCGCCTTGCGCGCCCAGGGCAACCCCTTCCCCAACGACTTCCGTCGTGACAGCCTGTCCGGCGATCTGCACGCCGAGTTCGGCGACAAGAGCGCCGACGAGCTGGCGGCCTTGAATAAACGGGTGAAGATTGCCGGTCGCATCATGACCCGTCGGATCATGGGCAAGGCTTCCTTCGCGACCCTGCAGGACATGGCTGGCAAGATCCAGGTCTACGTGACCCGTGACGACCTGCCGGAAGGCTTCTACAACGAGCAGTTCAAGAAGTGGGATCTGGGGGACATCGTCGGCGTCGAGGGCACCCTGTTCCGCACCAACACCGGCGAGCTCTCCGTCCACGTCGGCGAGATCCGCCTGCTGACCAAGGCGCTGCGCCCCCTGCCCGAGAAGCACAAGGGCCTGACCGACCAGGAAGCCCGCTGCCGCCAGCGTTACCTGGACCTGATCGCCAACGAAGAGTCCCGCAAGACCTTCGTGACCCGCACCAAGGTGGTGGCCGGCATTCGCAAGTTCCTGAACGACAAGCGCTTCATGGAAGTGGAAACCCCCATGATGCAAGTCATCCCAGGTGGCGCCTCCGCACGTCCCTTCATCACCCACCACAATGCGCTGGACATCGACATGTACCTGCGTATCGCTCCGGAACTCTATCTGAAGCGTCTGGTGGTCGGTGGTTTCGAGCGTGTCTACGAGATCAACCGCAACTTCCGCAACGAAGGCATCTCCGTTCGCCATAACCCCGAGTTCACCATGCTCGAGTTCTATATGGCCTACGCCGATTACATCGATCTGATGGATCTCACCGAAGAGATGCTGCGCACTCTGGCGCAAGACATCCTGGGCGACACCAGGATCCGTTACGCCAAAGAGGGCGAAGAGGGCCTGACCATCGATTTCGGTCAGCCGTTCCAGCGCCTCTCCATGGTCGACTCCATCCTGAAGTACAACCCGGGTGTGACCCGTGACGATCTGGCCACCCTGGAGAAGGCCACCGCCGTCGCCAAGGGTCTGAAGATCGAGCTGATGAAGAGCTGGGAGCTGGGCCACGTGATCACCGCGATCTTCGAAGAGACCGTGGAACACATGCTGCTGCAACCGACCTTCATCACCGAGTACCCGGCCGCCGTCTCCCCGCTGGCCCGTCGCAACGACCAGAACCCGGACGTCACCGACCGCTTCGAGTTCTTCATCGGCGGCCGCGAGCTGGCCAACGGCTTCTCCGAGCTGAACGATGCGGAAGATCAGGCCGAGCGCTTCCAGGCCCAGGTTGACCAGAAAGCCGCAGGGGACGACGAAGCCATGTTCTACGACGCCGACTTCGTCACCGCGCTGGAACACGGTCTGCCGCCGACCGCCGGTCAAGGTATCGGCATCGACCGTCTGGTGATGCTGTTCACCAACAGCCACACCATCCGCGACGTCATCCTGTTCCCGGCCTTGCGTCCACAAAAGTAAGCGCCGCAGAAACAGGGCCGTAGCAAAACGCTGCCGTCCATGGCAATCAAAACGCCCCGCAATTGCGCAATGCTGTTCACTTAAGAGAATTTGAGTTCCAGTCCACGTAGTATCAGGGCTAAAAAATGAGGGAGGCATGATGCCTCCCTCTTTCTATTGCAAGCCACGCTGGATAAAGGCTGAAGGAACATCGACTGGAAACAGCCTTGCTCCCCCAACTCAAGTCGCATTTATGAATAATTAGTCAAAAATGTGCTTATCTGAACAGCATTGCCGCAATTGCGGGGCGTTTTTTTTATGCAGAAGTCACACAGTGACGAACGGTCATCGGTCCGCTGGTGCGACAGGGGGCAGCAGCCACTCCCCCTGCCACAGGGTCAGTGCCCGGCCCGCCATCAGCACCCGCTCCTCCTGCAATTCCAGCCTGAGATCCCCGCCTCGGGCCGAGATCTGGCGGGCCCGCAATTGCCGTTTGCCGAGCCGCTCGGCCCAGAAGGGCACCAGGGCGCAGTGGTTGGAGCCGGTCACCGGATCCTCGTCCACCCCGACCCAGGGGGCGAAATAGCGGGAGACGAAGTCGTCCTCTCCCCGGCTCGATGGCGCCGTCACCATGATCCCCCGGCCCGGCAGCGCCCGCAGGGCGTGAAAATCGGGGGTGAGCGCGCGGACCTCTTCCTCGCTACCGAGCTCAAGCAGGAACTTGGCCCCGGCCGCCAGGGTTTGCAGCGGCTGGCAGCCAAGAGCAGCCCCATAGGCAGGGTCCAGCTCGAGGGGCGCCAGGACAATGCGCGGAAAATCGAGCCAGATCCACTCCCCTTCCCGCCGGGCCACCAACTCACCGCTGCGGGTCGCGAAGCGGATGGGGAGCTCCCCCGACACCGCCCCCGTCTGCCACAGCACATGGGCCGCCGCCAGGGTACCATGGCCGCACAAGTCCACCTCCACTTGCGGGGTGAACCAGCGCAACCCGTAATGCCCCTCCCCCAGTTGGGTCAGAAAGGCGCTCTCAGAGAGGTTGAACTCCGCCGCCATGGCCTGCAGCTCGGCGTCGGGCCGCGCTTCCCCCAGCACCACCACGGCGGGGTTGCCTCCGAAGGGGTGATGGCTGAAGGCGTTGACATGATAGAGACGGGACATGGTTGCTCCTTGAGGCATGAGAGATCCCTGGGACAGGGGGCTCGGCAAGGCCATTTTTATATCACGGGCCCCCCGGGGCTGAGATGGATTTTGGCTTTATAAATTCATAAATCGCATAAAGAAGATATTTTTATTCTTTGTTGTTATTCATTACACCCCTTACCCTGACCAAAAATCAGACCATGGAAGACATGTGTGATGCCATTGACAGCCCCCACCCTGAGCCCGCTCTCTGACGAACAGCAGCGCCAGCTCAACCAAGTTCTCACCACCCTCAATACCCAGCAACTGGCCTGGGTCAGCGGTTATCTCTACGGCCTCTCCCAGGCGGGCGTCCAACCCGTGGCGAGCGCAGGCGTAGAAGTCGCTGCTCCCGGCGGCAGCCTGACCATTCTCTACGGCTCCCAGACCGGGAATGCCAAGGGCGTGGCCAGCGCCATCAAGGCCCAGGCCGAGGCCCGCGGCCTGCCGGTGACCCTCACCTCCATGGCGGACTACAAACCCAAGCAGCTCAAGAAAGAGAGCCACCTGCTGGTGGTAGTGAGCACTTACGGGGAGGGGGAGCCCCCCGAGAGTGCCGTCGATCTGTTCGAGCAGCTCAAGAAGGGCAAGGTCGGCAAGCTGGAAGGGCTCAAGTTTGCCGTGCTGGGGCTGGGTGACAGCTCCTATGAGTTCTTCTGCCAGACCGGCAAGGATTTCGATGGCTTCCTCGCCAAGGCAGGGGCAGAGCGCATCCATGAGCTAGCTAGCCTCGATGTGGATTATCAGGATGCTGCCAAGGCCTGGGGCGAGCAGGCCGTTGCGGCGGTCGCCGCCACCCTCTCTGCCGGCGCCGCGACTGCCAGCGTGGCGGGCTCGGTGCAGGCCGCCGTCGGCCACAGCCAGTACAACAAGGAGAACCCTTTCCCCGCCAGACTCTCGGTGAACCAGAAGATCACCGGCCGCGACTCCACCAAGGACATCCGTCACATCGAGATCAACCTGGAAGAGTCCGGCATCACCTATCAACCGGGGGACGCGCTCGGCATCTGGTTCGACAACGACGCCGATCTCGTGGGGGAAGTGCTGGCCCTGACCGGTCTGACCGGTGACGAGGCCACCCCCCATGGCAGCCTGCGCGAGGCGCTGACCCGTCACTACGAGCTGACCCGGCTGCACGGGGGCCTGATCACTGGCCTCGCCGAGATCACGGACAACGCGGCGCTCAAAGATCTGGCCGGTGACAAGGCCCAGGTCAACGCCCTGGTGGCTAGCGCCCAGGTGGTGGACGTACTGAAACGCTTCCCGGCTTCCTTGAGTGCCGATCAACTGATCGCACTGCTGCGTCCCCTCACCCCCCGCCTCTACTCCATCGCCTCCGCCCAGAGCGAGGTGGAAGAAGAGGTGCACCTGACTGTCGGCGTGGTGCGCTACCGCCAAGAAGATGGCACAGTGCGAAGCGGCGGCGCCTCTTCCTATCTGGCGGACCGTCTGCCGGAAGATGCCGAGGTCCGGGTGTTCGTGGAGCACAACGACAACTTCCGCCTGCCCGCCAATCCCGACACCCCCGTCATCATGGTGGGCCCGGGCACCGGCATTGCCCCGTTCCGCGCCTTCCTGCAGGAGCGGGAAGCACAGGGGGCAGAGGGCAAGAACTGGCTCTTCTTCGGCAACCCCCACTTCACCCAGGACTTCCTCTATCAGGTGGAGTGGCAGCGTTATGTGAAATCGGGCCTGCTGTCCAAGATCTCCCTGGCCTTCAGCCGGGATCAGGCCAACAAGATTTATGTGCAGGACCGTCTGCGCGAGGCAGGGCTTGAGCTCTACCAGTGGCTGGAAGCAGGCGCTCACTTCTATGTGTGTGGCGACGCCAACCACATGGCGAAGGATGTGCAGGAAGCCCTGCTGGAAGTGATTGCGGAACACGGCCACAAGAGCCGTGAGGAAGCAGAAGAGTATCTGAGCGAATTGCGTCGTGCCAAACGTTATCAAAGGGATGTCTATTGATGAGCAAACAACTTATTCCGGGACCGGTCGAAGGGCCGCTGGCTGACAACGAACGCCTCAAGCGCGAGAGCAACTTCCTGCGCGGCACCATCGCCGAAGATCTGCAGGACCCGCTCACCGGCGGCTTCAACGGCGACAACTTCCAGCTGATCCGCTTCCACGGCATGTATCAGCAGGATGACCGCGACATCCGCCCGGAGCGCGCCGCCCAGAAGCTGGAGCCCCTGCACAACGTCATGCTGCGCGCCCGCCTGCCCGGCGGCATCATCACCCCGGCCCAGTGGCAGGTGATCGACAAGTTCGCCGAAGAACACAGCATGTACGGCAGCATCCGCCTGACCACTCGCCAGACCTTCCAGTTCCACGGGGTACTGAAGCGCGACATCAAGCTGATGCACCAGACCCTCAACAGCACAGGTATCGACTCCATCGCCACCGCGGGGGACGTGAACCGCAACGTGCTCTGCACCAGCAACCCGGTGGAGTCCGAGTTGCACCAGGAGGCCTACGAGTGGGCCAAGAAGATCTCCGAGCACCTGCTGCCCAAGACCCGCGCCTACGTGGAGATCTGGCTGGATGGCGAGAAGCTGGGGGGTGACGAGGAGCCGATCCTGGGCTCCAACTACCTGCCGCGCAAATTCAAGACAACCGTGGTCATCCCGCCCCACAACGACGTGGACATCCACGCCAACGATCTCAACTTCGTGGCCATTGCCGAACACGGCAAGCTGGTGGGCTTTAACGTGCTGGTGGGGGGCGGTCTGGCCATGACCCACGGCGACACCACCACCTACCCGCGCAAGGCGAGCGACTTTGGCTTCATTCCGCTCTCCCACGTGCTGGAGGTGGCGGCCGCTGTGGTCAGCACCCAGCGCGACTGGGGCAACCGGGTCAACCGCAAGAACGCTAAGACCAAGTACACCCTTGAACGGGTGGGGGTCGAGGCTTTCAAGGCCGAGGTGGAGAACCGCGCCGGCATCCAGTTCGGGCCGGTTCACCCCTATGAATTCACCAGCCGTGGCGATCGCTTCGGCTGGGTGGAGGGGATCGACGGCAAGCACCACCTGACCCTGTTCATCGAGAACGGCCGCCTGCTGGACTTCCCGGGCAAGCCCCTCAAAACCGGCATGCTGGAGATCGCCAAGGTGCATCAGGGGGACTTCCGCCTCACCGCCAACCAGAACCTCATCATCGCGGGCGTGCCTGCCGGCGAGAAGGCCCGCATTGAGGCCCTGGCGCGTCAGTACGGTCTGCTGGATGACGGCGTGAGCGAGCAGCGCAAGCAGTCCATGGCCTGTGTGGCCCTGCCTACCTGCCCCCTGGCAATGGCCGAGGCCGAGCGCATGCTGCCTGCCTTCGTCACCGACATCGAGGGGCTGCTGGCCAAGCACGGCCTGGCGGATGACGCCATCATCTTCCGGGTCACCGGCTGCCCCAACGGCTGCGGCCGCGCCATGCTGGCGGAAGTGGGTCTGGTGGGCAAGGCGCCGGGTCGCTACAACCTGCACCTGGGGGGCAACCTCGAGGGGACCCGCATCCCGCGCCTGCATCTGGAGAACATCACCGAGCCGCAGATCCTGGCCGAACTGGACGCCCTGATCGGCCGCTGGGCCAAGGATCGCAACCCGGGTGAGTGCTTCGGCGATTTTGTCATTCGCGCCGGCATCATCGCCCCGGTTATCGACTCCGCGAGGGACTTCTATGCAGCCTGAACAGACTGATACAGCCCGGCTGGCGCGCACCGCCGACGGCCGGCTCGACCTCGACGCCCTCCTGGCCCAGGGCCGGGAGGAGCAGGTCGAGGCGCTGGCCCCCCTCAACCGGGCGCTGGACGCCATGAGCGCCCCCGAGCGGGTGCGCTGGGCCCTGGCCAACCTGCCGGGGGAGCATGTGCTGTCGTCGAGTTTCGGCATCCAGGCGGCGCTCATGCTGCACCTGGTGAGCCGCGAGCGGGCCGACGTGCCGGTGGTGCTCACAGACACCGGTTATCTCTTCCCCGAGACCTACCGTTTCATCGACGAGCTGACCGAGCGTCTCGCGCTCAACCTCAAGATCTACCGGGCCGAACTCAGCCCGGCCTGGCAGGAGGCCCGCTTCGGCCTCCTGTGGGAGCAGGGGGTGGAGGGGATCACCCGTTACAACCAGCTCAACAAGGTGGAGCCGATGGACCGCGCCCTGAACGAGCTGGGTGCCCGCACCTGGTTCTCGGGCCTGCGCCGTGAGCAGTCCGGCAGCCGGGGCAAGCTGCCGGTGCTGGCCATCCAGCGCGGTCGCTTCAAGTTCCTGCCGGTGATCGACTGGAGCAACAAGGACGTCTTCTACTATTTCAAGGAGTTCGACCTCCCCTACCACCCCTTGTGGGAGCAGGGCTACCTCTCGGTCGGCGACGTGCACACCACCGCCAAGTGGGAGCCCGGCATGAGCGAGGAGCAGACTCGCTTCTTCGGCCTCAAGCGCGAGTGCGGCCTGCATGAGGAAGGTGGCGAGAGCGACGGCTCCGGCATCTGATCCCCCGGCCCGGCCATGTGCTGCGCCCGCCCACAAAAAAACGCCCGGCAACTGCCGCAATGCTGTTCACTTAAGAGAATTTGAGTTCCAGTCCACGTAGTATCAGGGCTAAAAAATGAGGGAGGCA
>NZ_JAPDBZ010000001.1:0-84180 GCF_027705505.1 Aeromonas sp. QDB56 | reverse complement strand
TGTAAGCGTAGCGATACGTTGAGCTAACCCATACTAATTACCCGTGAGGCTTAACCATACAACACCCAAGAAGTGTTTCTGGCCTTGTAGCGAATGAGCGAACTACTCAAATTCAGTGGTAATGACAAGCAACTAGCAAAGTCGTTATTCACGTCAGCTTTCCGAGATTGAAGAATTTGCCTGGCGGCAATAGCGCAGTGGAACCACCTGACCCCATGCCGAACTCAGAAGTGAAACGCTGTAGCGCCGATGGTAGTGTGGCATTCGCCATGCGAGAGTAGGACACTGCCAGGCACCCAATACGAGAAACCCCGCTCATCTGAGCGGGGTTTTTTATTGCCTGAAATTCACGTTATCCATCCATATCTGGTTGATTTACCACCACGATTGCATCGTTATACAACCTGATCAGCGCAGGGAAGCTCCATGTTGACTATCCCGTCTTCCAGCTGAATATCGATCTTGAAACCGAGCCGTTTGGCCAGATTGATCATGCCGCGATTGCTGGGCATGGTCATGCCAGAGAGCTGGCCTATGCCACGCTCTCTGGCGTAGCGCACGATCTTTTCCATCATCAACTTGCCGAGTCCGAGCCCTTTCAAGTCTGAGCGGACCAGGATGGCAAACTCCGCATCCGATTGATCCGGGCTGGCAATGGCTCGCACCACTCCCAGGATCTGCTGGCTGAAAGGGCCGTCCTGACCCACGGCGACGAAGGCCATTTCCCGGTCATAATCGATCTGGGTCATGCGGGCCAGCTCCTCATGCCCCAGCTCCCCCACGTCGGCGAAAAAGCGTTTGTACCTGTCTTCATCAGACACCTGCCGCACGAACTGCTTGTGGGCCGGCTCGTCTTCGGGGCGGATGGGGCGCAGCAGTACATGACTCTGATCTTTCAGCCAGGCACCCTCTTCCAGCTCGGTGGGATAGGGGCGAATGGCCAGTGGCAGCACTTGTTGTCCTCGCTCTGCCAGGACGAGCCGGGCATCCAGGATCACCATCTCTTCACCACAGGCCTGCAGCGGGTGCAGATCCAGTTCTTGTATCTCGGGGAAGGCCAGCAGCAGCTCGGAGAGCTGGCACAGCACCTGGCCGAGGGCGTCGATATCGAGCCGTACTGGACTGGCCTGCTCGCGGATCTTGCCATCCTTGAAGGCACCAATGATCTGGTAGCGAGCCAGTGCCTGGTTGAGGGGAGGAAGGGCCGCGACCATCTCGCGGGGCTCGACACCCGACTCCCCGAGCAGGATGACGGGACCGAAAACCGGATCCTGCTGCAAACGGATCCGCAGCTCCAGACCCCCGCTGCGGCGTGCCATGCGTTGTACTAGAAGCCCTTCTATGCGGGCGCCAGGGTCGTGCTGACGTACCCTGTCCAGAATGGCATCCGCCGCTTGGGCGACTTCCGCCGAGGTGCGCAGGTTCAGCATGACACCGTGTACATCGGATTTGTGGGCGATGTCGGGAGATCGCAGCTTCACCGCTACGGGGTAGCCAATCTGTTCTGCAGTCAGTGCGGCCTCGATGGCATCGGAAACGATCCAGGTCGCGAGGGTGGATAGCCCGGCTGCCTGCAAGATGGGGTGGGCCAGATGGGTATCCAGTACCCGCTGCTGGCGGTCCAGCGCTTGCCCAAGGAGCTGCTGGCAGCGCTCGACATCGAGCCTGTCGCCCTGCAGGGAGGCCGGGGTTTCCATCAACTGCTTCTGGTTGCGGCGATATTCCACCATGTGCATGAAGGCCGTGACGGCGCTTTCCGGGGTGCGATAGGTCGGGATGCCCGCCTCGTTGAACAGGCGTCTCCCCTCCTGGGCGGAGTATTCGCCTGCCCAGTTGGTCAGGATGTTGAATCGTCTGGCCCTGGGATGCTGCTTGATGAAGTCGATCAGGCTGCTGGCGAGGGTGACGCCTCGGGCGGTGAGGGACGGTGCATGGATCAGCAGGATGGCATCGGCACCGTCCCCTTGGAGCAGCGTCTCGAGTGCACTCTTGTAGGCCTCGATATCTGCATCGCTGCCGATGTCGAGGGGTGGCATCGCCAGCTTGCCTCCCCGAGATAGCAGTACGTCTGCGGCCATGTTGGCGAGGCCGCGCCCGTTGGAGAGGATGGCGAGCCGCTCCCCCTTGAGGGTCAGGGAGTGGCTCAGGGTCTCGACAGTGGCAAACAGTTCGTGGGTATCCCGGACGCGCAGCATGCCAGCCCGGCGGATGGCGGCATCATAGACATTGTCGAGACCGTTGGCCGGGTCGTGCCGACCGCTCTTGAGGATCAGGATGGGTTTGTTGCGCGAGGCGGCACGGGCGGCGGAGAGAAAGTGCCTGGCATCGTGCAGCTTGTCCATGTAGATCAGGATGGCGCGGGTCGTCCCGTCCCGGGAGAGCTGATCCAGCAGTTGGCCAAAGTCGATGTCGCAATGATCGCCCAGGGAGATGAAGGCCGAGAAGCCGATTTCGCGCTGCTTGGCCCAATCCAGGATGGTGGTGCTGACCGCTGCCGACTGGGAGAGAAACGCCACCTGTCCCGGAGTCGCTGCAATGGGGGAAAAGCTGGCGTTGATACCCTGCCCGGGGAGCAGCATGCCCATGCTGTTGGGGCCGAGCAGCCGGATGCCGTATTGCTGGCACAGATGCTTGAGCCGCAGGCGCTCGTCAGTGGAGAACTGGGCGGCCAGTATGATGGCGGCTCCGGTTCCTTTCTTGCCGAGCTCCTCGATGAGCGGCAGTACCCGTTCGCGCCGGGTACAGACGATGGCGAGATCGGGGGAGAGGGGAAGGCTCTCTATGTCCGGATAGGCGAGCACGCCAGCGATGGCCTGGCTGCGGGGGGCTACGGGTAGTATAGGGCCCTGGAACTGACCCGCCAGCAGGTGCCGGATGACCACATGGCCTGCTTTCTGCGGATCACTGGAGGCGCCGATGACGGCGATCGAGTGAGGTTTGAAGAGCCGATCCAGGCCGCTTTGTTTCATGGGCACTCCTCGTGGTGGCCCCCGGGGCGAGGGGGACGGATGGTGCCAGTCTAATACGCTTTGCGTGCGGGTACTGTGACCGATTGCGGATCACGATCTGGCCAGTGCGCTGGCGCGCAGATAAAAGCGCAGCTCCCCCTGAATGCATTGCACCGTGGCGAGGTGCCTGTCCTGGAGATAGATCTCCTGCTCCCGATCGAGTTCATGGCGCTGGACCCCGAGGCTTTGCAGATATTCTGCGAACAGGATGGCACTGCGGATTTCGACAAGATGCTGGCTCACGCTCTATTCCTTGATGGTGGCTGGATGGTGCCGGCCAGTGTCCCCTCTTCTCCCCCACTTTCATACTGATACATTTGACACTCACTGTGGCTCTGACGCCTGCCGGATCAGCGAAGGCCTCCCTGGCCGCGTGCGGTGTCCCAGAAGGCGCGGATCAGCGGCTCTTCCAGCCGCTTCTTGAGCACGGCGATGCCGACGTCGAACGCCTTGAGCGCCGGTTTGGGCTCGACCACACGCACCTTGTCCCCCATGGGGCTGTGATCGATGACGGCGGCAGGCACGACACCCACACCGAAGCCGAGGGCCACCATGGCGACGATGCCCTCGTTGCCCGCCACTTCTGCATAGATGTTGGGAGCTATCCCCTTGTTGCGAAACCATTGATCACAGCGCTTTCGGGCCAGCCCCTGTTCGGAGAGGATCAGCGGCAGGCGCTCCCAGTCAGGTTCACCCAGGGGGAACCACTGACCCTGCTGGGGGGCATTGCGGGGGGCGATGAACACCAGAGGGACTTGTTGCAGGCTGGCGAATTCCAGCTTGGACGAGAGCGCATCCGGCCTCGCTGCGATGGCGAGATCGGCTTCGTCAGCCAGGATCTTGTCCACTGCCAGTGCCGGGTCGCCGGTCTCCAGCTTGATCTCCAGCTGGGGATAACGGCGGCGAAAGCGCTCCAGTACTTCGGGCAACAGAAAGTAGCTGGCGGTGACCGAACAGAAGACCCGCAACCGCCCTTGCAGCGGCTCGTCGCTGCGCTTGAGCTCCTGTTTGAGTTGGCGCCACTCCTGCAGCAAGGCACCGCCAAACTCCCGCAGCTTGTCACCAGCAGGGGTGAGCCGCACCGAGCGGTTGTCCCGCTCGAACAGCACGCAGCCGGTCTCCTGCTCCAGTCGCTGGATGGCGCGGCTCAGGGTGGAGGGGCTGACCGCCATGGCATCGGCGCTTTTGCCGAAGTGGAGGGAGTCGGCGAGGTGGAGAAACAGTTCGAGATTGCGAAGGTCCATCTTTTTATTCCTGCGGCGTTGTCAGGCGCCCTGTAGCACGATGGCTCGGCGGCGGGAGATTGCGGGAAATCACATTTCAATTCCTGCAACGTACTGTTTCGAATATATCAGTTCAGGCAATAAGTGTCCCGCGCTATAGTGGTTTCGACAACGCCGCTATCCGGCATGGAATCAATCGAACGGAGCAATCACCATGGCTAACTATTTCAACACCTTGAACCTGCGTCAGCAGTTGGCCCAGCTGGGCAAGTGTCGTTTCATGCAGCGCGAAGAGTTCGCGGACGGCTGCAACGTGCTGAAGGGCAAGAAGGTGGTGATTGTGGGCTGTGGCGCCCAGGGCCTGAACCAGGGTCTGAACATGCGCGACTCCGGGCTGGACATCTCCTACGCCCTGCGCAAGGCCGCCATCACCGAGAAGCGCGCCTCCTGGCAGAAGGCCACCGACAACGGCTTCGTGGTCGGTACCTATGAAGAGCTGATCCCGACCGCCGATCTGGTGCTGAACCTGACTCCGGACAAGCAGCACTCCGACGTCGTCAAAACCGTGATGCCGCTGATGAAGCAGGGCGCCGCTCTGGGCTACTCCCACGGCTTCAACGTGGTGGAAGAGGGTCAGCAGATCCGTTCCGACATCACCGTCGTGATGGTGGCGCCCAAGTGCCCGGGTACCGAAGTGCGTGAAGAGTACAAGCGCGGCTTCGGCGTACCGACCCTGATCGCCGTCCACCCGGAGAACGATCCCCAGGGTGAGGGCATGGCCATCGCCAAGGCGTGGGCCTCTGCTACCGGTGGCGACCGTGCCGGCGTGCTGGAATCTTCCTTCGTCGCGGAAGTGAAATCCGACCTGATGGGCGAGCAGACCATTCTGTGCGGCATGCTGCAGGCCGGTTCCCTGCTCTGCTACGACAAGCTGGTTGCCGAGGGCACCGACCCGGCCTATGCCGGCAAGCTGATCCAGTTCGGCTGGGAGACCATCACCGAGGCCCTGAAGCAGGGCGGCATCAGCTTGATGATGGACCGTCTCTCCAACCCGGCCAAGCTGCGTGCCTTCGAGCTCTCCGAGCAACTGCGCACCCTGATGCGTCCGCTGTTCGAGAAGCACATGGATGACATCATCGCCGGCGAGTTCTCCCGCGGCATGATGGCTGACTGGGCCGAAGACGATGCCAAGCTGTTCGGCTGGCGCGAAGAGACCGGCAAGTCCGCCTTCGAGAATGCCCCTGCCTATGCCGGCAAGATCGCCGAGCAGGAGTACTTCGACAATGGCGTGGTCATGGTGGCCATGGTCAAGGCGGGTGTCGAGCTGGCGTTCGAAACCATGGTGGCCTCCGGCATCTATGAAGAGTCCGCCTACTACGAGTCTCTGCACGAGTTGCCGCTGATCGCCAACACCGTCGCCCGCAAGCGTCTGTACGAAATGAACGTGGTCATCTCCGATACCGCGGAGTACGGCAACTACCTGTTCGCCAACGCCGCCGTGCCGCTGCTGCGCGAGCACTTCATGCCGACTCTGCAAGCAGGGGACCTGGGCAGTGCCCGTGCCGAGAGCAAGGCGGTGGACAACCTGGCCTTGCTGGCTGCCAACGAAGCGACCCGCAACCACCCGATCGAGAAGATCGGCCAGACCCTGCGTGGTTACATGAAGGACATGAAGCGTATTGCCGTCGGCGGTTAAGCCTTCGCTGAGCGGCATCGGAAGGGGCGGGGATGACGATCCCCGTTACTGGCTGGCTTAGACACCTGGCCTGTCGTCCGGATGATGCAAACAGACAGATTGAAGCCTATAAAAAAGCCCCGCTCATCGAGCGGGGCTTTTGCATTCTGGAGGGCGGGAGCAATCAGACCTTCCAGGCTTTCCAGGTGTTGATCAGGCCGTTGGTGGAGCCGTCGTGGCTGGTGACGGCCTCATCGGTGCCCAGCTCCGGCAGGATCTTGTTGGCCAGCTGTTTGCCCAGCTCCACACCCCACTGGTCGAAGGAGAAGATGTTCCAGATTGCGCCCTGTACGAAGATCTTGTGCTCGTACATGGCGATCAGGGAGCCGAGGGTTTTCGGGGTCAGCTGCTTGAACAGGATGGAGTTGGTCGGGCGGTTGCCTTCGAACACCTTGAACGGCACCAGATCCTTGACTTGCTCCAGCGTCTTGCCGGCGGCCAGGAACTCGGCCTCCACCGCTTCCTTGCTCTTGCCGAAGGCCAGGGCTTCGGTCTGGGCGAAGAAGTTGGCCAGGAGCTTCGGATGGTGGTCACCGATGGGGTTATGGCTGATGGCCGGCGCCAGGAAGTCGCAGGGGATCAGCTTGGTGCCCTGATGGATCAGCTGGTAGAAGGCGTGCTGGCCGTTGGTGCCCGGCTCACCCCAGATGATGGGACCGGTCTGGTAGTCAACCGGATTGCCGTCGCGATCCACGTACTTGCCGTTGGACTCCATGTTGCCTTGCTGGAAGTAGGCAGGGAAGCGATGCATGTACTGATCGTACGGCAGGATGGCTTCGGACTCGGCACCATGGAAGTTGTTGTACCACAGGCCGATCAGGGCCAGCAGTACGGGCACGTTCTGCTCATAGGCGGCAGTGGCGAAGTGCATGTCCATCTCGAAGGCGCCTTGCAGCAGGGCCTCGAAGTGCTCGAAGCCGAGGGAGAGGGCGATGGGCATGCCGATGGCGGACCAGGAGGAGTAACGGCCGCCGACCCAGTCCCAGAACTCGAACATGTTGTCGGTGTCGATGCCGAACTCGGCCACGGCCTTGCCGTTGGTAGACAGGGCGGCGAAGTGCTTGGCCACGTGAGCCTTGTCACCGGCGTGACCGAGGAACCAGTCGCGGGCGGTCAGGGCGTTGGTCATGGTCTCCTGGGTGGTGAAGGTCTTTGAGGCCACCAGGAACAGGGTGGTTTCCGGATCGATCTTCTTGAGCGTCTCGGCGATGTGGGTGCCGTCGACGTTGGAGACGAAGTGCATCTCCAGGTGATTCTTGTAGGGGCGCAGGGCCTCGGTGATCATGACGGGGCCCAGATCGGAGCCACCAATGCCGATGTTGACCACGTGCTGGATGGCCTTGCCGGTATAGCCCTTCCACTCGCCACCGATGACCTTCTCGCAGAAGCCCTTCATCTTGGCCAGTACGGCGTTCACTTCCGGCATCACGTCCTTGCCGTCAACCTCGATGGGACGGTCGGAGCGGTTGCGCAGGGCGGTGTGCAGTACGGCGCGTCCTTCGGTCATGTTGATCTTGTCGCCGTTGAACATGGCGTCGATGGCGCTGCGCAGATCGGTCTCGCCAGCCAGGTTCACCAGCAGCTTGAGGGTCTCTTCGGTGATCAGGTTCTTGGAGTAGTCGACCAGGATGTCGCCACCGAAGGTGAGGGAGAACTTGTCAAAACGCTTGGGATCCTGTGCGAACAGATCCTTGAGACGCATCTCCTTGTTGGCTGCAAAATGGGCTTCCAGTGCCTGCCAGGCCTGGGTCCGGGTTGGATTGATATTTTTCATAGGATTATCAGTCTTCCAAGTTGTGTTTGAACCTTGCAGGCAAGGCTCCCGCCAAACCTTATTATGCGAGCATTATACCGGGCACTCCGTGCGCCCCGTGTAACAGAGCATTACCAATTGTCTGCAACGAGGGAGTGTACAACCAAAACAGTGCGATTATGAGTCACCCAGTACCCCGGGATCTTGCGTTCGCGCATGCTTGTTCGGGTTGAAAAGGCTTTCATTTCAAGGGGAGCACGGCCGTGGCTCTGGAAAGCTGGCGTGACAGATAAAAGGGTATTCAACAGACGCTCATCGGACGGTTTTTTGAGCAGACGCAAATGGCGGGCAACAGACGCTGGCTACCATATGAGCCGAATGGACGAGATCTCCCAGGGATGGCCAAGGTATGGAATCAATGGTGTGGAATGAGGAGATCGAGATGAAAGCCCTGTTATCCCTGTTTGCCCTGAGCCTGATCGCCACCGGCCTCATCGGCTTGCTGACCCTGACGCTGGCCAATGCGGCGCCGACGCTGGAGATCCGCGTGATGGTGGTGATCGGAGCCGTGCTGGGGGGCTATGTGCTGATGCAGCCCCTGCTCAACCGGGTTGCACGCCGGCTGGGGTGAGAACGCGGTGCTATCTGGTGCGCAAGACCGGCCTGTGGCCGGTTTTTTCATGTCACAGAAGGCAGAAACGACAGTGCCAGCCCGAAGGCTGGCACTGGAGAACGTACACCGAGGATCAATCCGCCGTCTTCTGCATGTGAACCACACGCTGGGGGAAGGGGATCTCAATGCCCTCGGCGTCGAAGGTGAGCTTCACCTTCTCGTGGAAGTCGAACCAGACACCCCAGTAATCACCGGTCTTGACCCAGGGACGCACCACGATGTTGACTGAGGAGTCGGCCAGCGCGGCAACGGCAATGGTGGCTGCCGGCTCCTTCAGGATGCGGGGCTCTTCGCTCACCAGCCGCTCCAGGATCTGTTTGGCCTTGCGGAGATCCGAGCCGTAGCCGATGCCGAAGGTCATGTCGACGCGGCGGGTATCCATGCGCGAGTAGTTGACGATGGTGCCGTTGAGGATGGCGGAGTTGGGCACTACCACCATCTTGTTGTCACCCGAGGTGAGGGTGGTGGTGAAGAGCTGGACCGATTGCACCACGCCATTGGTGCCTGCCACCTCGATAAATTCCCCTGCCTTGATGGGGCGGAAGATGATGAGCAGGAAACCGGCGGCAAAGTTGGAGAGAGAGCCCTGCAGCGCCAGACCGATGGCCAGACCGGCGGCACCGATAATGGCGACGAAGGAGGCGGTCTGCACCCCGACCCGGCCCAGGGCGGCGATCACCACGAACACCAGGATGGTGTATTTGAGGATGCTGCCGACGAAGTGGGTAACGGTGGTGTCCAGCTTGCGGGTCTGCATCACCTTGACCACGCCACCGCTGAGAAGGTTGGCTGCAATGTAACCGACCAGCAGGGTGATCAGGGCGGCGGCGATGTTGACCGCATACTCGATGATCAGTCCCTGGTTGTTGGTCAGCCAGGTCTGTGCTTCGGTAATGATCTCGGGTTCCATAGGATGTCCTGTTGGTGTGAAGATTTATGGCAGATGAATGTAACACTTGAGCGCGACAAGCTGGGTCGCATCTGGTGCTTGTCTCTTCTTTTGTGCCACAAAAAGCAAGGGAGGCCAAGGCCTCCCGTTTTGTCACAACCCTGCTGGCGCAGGAGCGCATCGAATGTACGCACTCAGCTTTGCAGCAGCTGGCTGCGGATAAACTGCCACTGATCTTCAAACCCGGCAGTGGGTTTGATTTTGAGCTCGGAGCAGACGTGCATTGGTTGATGCGGTCTGCTGGCTCAGCTTTGCAGCAGCTGGCTGCGGATGAACTGCCACTGATCTTCAAAGCCGGCAGTGGGCTTGATTTTGAACTCGGAGCGGACGTGCATTGGTGGATGCGGTCTGCTGGCTCAGCTTTGCAGCTGCTGGCTGCGGATGAACTGCCACTGATCTTCAAACCCGGCGGTGGGTTTGATTGTGAGCTCGGAGCAGACGTGCATTGGTTGATGCGGTCTGCTGGCTCAGCTTTGCAGCAGCTGGCTGCGGATAAACTGCCACTGATCTTCAAAGCCGGCAGTGGGCTTGATTGTGAACTCCGAGCGGACGTGCATTGGTTGATGCGGTCTGCTGGCTCAGCTTTGCAGCAGCTGGCTGCGGATGAACTGCCACTGATCTTCAAACCCGGCAGTGGGTTTGATTTTGAACTCGGAGCGGACGTGCATTGGTTGATGCGGTCTGCTGGCTCAGCTTTGCAGCAGCTGGCTGCGGATAAACTGCCACTGATCTTCAAACCCGGCGGTGGGCTTGATTTTGAACTCCGAGCGGACGAACTGGCTGATGCGGCCCTCGGTATAGGCCAGCAGCAGGTTGGCCAGCATGGTCTCGTCGAGCTGGAAGCCCTGGCCTTCCCGCAGCCGTTTCTCGCGCAGTACCTGCTTGATCTGGGTCTCCAGCTTGTCGAACAGGATGCTGATGCGATCACGCAGCCGATCGTGTTCGCCCAGCAGGGCATCGCCATTGAGAATGCGGGTGATGCCGGGGTTGCGCTCGGCGAACACCAGCAGCAGCTGCAGTATGTGATGGCAGCGGGACATGGTGTCCTTCTCTTCGGCCATGATCAGGTTGACCCGTGACAGCAGGGAATCCTCGATAAAGTCGATCAGCCCCTCGAACATCCTCGCCTTGCTGGGAAAATGCCGGTAGAGGGCCGCCTCGGACACGCCCACCTCGGCCGCGAGGCGTGCCGTGGTGATGCGCTGGCCCGGGCTGGTTTCCAGCATGTGGGCGAGTGCCTGCAGGATCTGATCGCGCCGACTCTGTTTCTGGTTACTGCTTGCCATGGATTCCCCTAAAAAAACAATGGCTTGATTCTATTATTTGGCACGTGCCCCAGGGGGCCGTGTGGTCTTGTTATTGGCGACCAGAAGAACCAAACCCGCCTTCACCCCGTTCACTCTGATTGAATTCGTCGACCAGCTGGAAGCTGGCCTGTACCACCGGCAGGATCACCAGCTGGGCGATGCGCTCGCCAGGCTGCATGGTGAAGCTGTCGTTGCCACGGTTCCAGACCGAGACCATCAACTGACCCTGGTAGTCGGAGTCGATGAGGCCGACCAGGTTGCCCAGCACGATGCCGTGCTTATGGCCGAGGCCGGAGCGGGGCAGGATGGTGGCGCACAGACCCGGATCCTGGATGTGAATGGCCAGCCCGGTCGGCACCAGCGTGGTGTCGCCCGGGGCCAGGGTCAGCGGGGCATCCAGCAGGGCGCGCAAGTCCATGCCAGCGGAGCCCGGTGTGGCGTAGGCGGGCAGCGGGAAGTCGGTGCCGATGCGGGCATCCAGGATTTTCAGTTCAATTTGTGTCGTCATGAATCTTTTTCAATTGGATCGCCTGGCGATCGGGTGGTACTGCAGGAGCCTGGGGCTCCCGGCATGTTCAATGGGCTCAGGGTCGATAATGGCGTGCAATCAGGGCGACAAGATGACGGGCGAGCGTCAGCTTATCGGCCAGGGGCAGGGCGGCTTGACCCCCTTGCCAGAAGACGGTCAGGGCGTTGTCATCGGCATTGAAGCCCTGGCCTGCACGGGACACATCGTTGGCTGCGATCATGTCCAGCCGCTTACGTCGAAGTTTGTCGAGGGCGTATTGTTCCACATCCACGGTTTCGGCGGCAAATCCGACGGTGAAGGGTTTGTCTGACAACGCCCCCACATCGGCGATGATGTCGGGGTTTTTGACCAGGGTCAGCTGCATCTGGTCGTTGTCGCTGGTCTTCTTGATCTTTTGCTCGGCCACCTGGGCGGGACGGTAGTCGGCGACGGCAGCGCAGCCGATAAAGAGGTCGCACTCACCGACCCGGCTCATCACTGCTTCGTGCATCTGCAGGGCACTCTCCACATCGATGCGGGTAACGCCGGCCGGGGTGGTCAGTGCCACCGGGCCGCTCACCAGGGTCACCTCCGCGCCCGCTTCGCGCGCGGCGCGGGCGATGGCGTAGCCCATCTTGCCGGAGCTGTGGTTGCTGATATAGCGCACCGGATCGAGCGCCTCGCGGGTCGGCCCGGCGGTGAGCAGCAGCCTGACGCCTGCCAGGAGCGGTTCGGCGGCGAGCTGCTGGCAGCAGCGTTCCACCAGTTCCAGGGGATCCAGCATCCGGCCCGGGCCCACGTCGCCGCAGGCCTGGCTGCCGGAATCCGGCCCCCACAGCTGAATGCCGCGCTCGGCGAGGGTCTGGAGGTTGGCCTGGGTGGCGGCGTTGCGGTACATCTGCTGGTTCATGGCTGGCGCCAGGGCGATAGTCGCCGGGGTGGCAAGGCAGAGGGTGGTGAGCAGCTCGTCCGCCATGCCGGCGGCCATGCGGGCCATCAGGTTGGCGCTGGCGGGGGCGATCAGCACCAGATCGGCCCACTTGGCCAGCTCGATGTGGCCCATGCCCGCCTCGGCAGCCGGGTCGAGCAGACTGTCGGCCACCGGGTGGCCTGAGACGGCTTGCAGGGTCAGCGGGGTGATGAACTCCTTGGCGGAGCGGGTCATCACCACTCGCACCTCGGCCCCCTGATCTTTCAGGCGACGTACCAGTTCGGCACTCTTGTAGGCGGCGATCCCGCCACTGACACCCAACAGGATGCGTTTATCGGCCAATCTCATCTGCTGCTTCTCTTCCGGCTCACTCTGACTGGTCGGCTAAGATAGCACAGGCAATGGGTGGCGACAGAGGCTGACATGGGGGAGTTGTGGTCGGGCTCGCGGGATTCTTTGCTATGTTTTCTCTCAATAGCCATGAGGGAGAGACAAATGAGCATCAAGGAGTGGCCGGAAGAGGAGCGCCCGAGGGAAAAGCTGCTGCGCCGAGGGGCGGCGACGCTCTCCGATGCCGAACTGCTGGCCATCTTCTTGCGCACCGGGGTCAGTGGGTTGAGTGCGGTGGATCTCTCCCGCCAGTTGTTGCAGCAGTTTGGTTCCCTGCGGGCACTGCTGGGAGCCGAGCAGCAGGATTTTTGTGGCGCTCACGGGCTGGGACCTGCCAAGTATGCCCAGTTGCAGGCGGTACTGGAGATGGGGCGGCGCCATCTGGCCGAACAGTTGCAACGGGGAGAGGCGCTCACCTCGCCCGGGCTTACCCGTGACTTTCTGCAAGCCCAGTTGCGGGATCGGGGGAGGGAGGTGTTCGCCCTGCTGCTGCTCGACAACCAGCACAGGGTCATCCGGTTTGTCGAACTTTTTTACGGCACCCTCGACTCGGCGAGCGTCTGGCCCAGAGAAATCGTGCAGATCGCGCTCAAACATAATGCAGCCGCCGTGATTCTGGCGCATAATCACCCGTCAGGCGTGGCCGAGCCCAGTCGGGCGGACCGCCAGATCACGGATCGGATCCTGGCCGCCCTGGCCCTGGTCGATATCAGAGTGCTTGATCACCTGGTGATCGGTGATGGCATCACGGTTTCTTTCGCAGAGCGTGGTTGGTTGTGACTGGGCTCTGGCACTGTATTAGTTGATCTTTGATCACGGATGCTGTATAAAATGCCGCCTTCTGTTTGCCCCGCAATCGAAGGCCAGCGGGGCAGATATTTGCTCGAGCAATGAAGTAAGATTTGGAGAGACTGACATGTCTAGAGTATGCCAAGTAACCGGCAAGCGCCCGGCAGTTGGTAACAACCGTTCGCACGCTAACAACGCTACCAAGCGTCGTTTCCTGCCGAACCTGCACACTCACCGTTTCTGGGTTGAGAGTGAAAAACGCTTCGTGAGCCTGCGCGTATCCGCAAAAGGCATGCGTATCATCGACAAGCGCGGCGTTGAAGTGGTTCTGGCTGAACTGCGTGCCAGCGGCGTTAAGGTATAAGGAATTAGATCATGGCTAAAGGTATTCGCGATAAGATTCGCCTGAACTCCAGCGCCGGTACTGGTCACTTCTATACCACTACCAAGAACAAGCGCACCATGCCCGAAAAAATGGAGATCAAGAAATTTGATCCCGTGATTCGTCAGCATGTGATCTACAAAGAAGGCAAAATCAAGTAATTACTTGGTTTCGCTGCAAAAACCCGGCCTCGTGCCGGGTTTTTTTATGGCTGGAATTCAGTACACTGCCGATTCGAAGGGAGGCTAGCCATGTTCAAACTGAGCCGCAAAGGCTGGAACAACGTGATCATCGTGGTCGTGTTGATCGTCATTACCCTGTTGCACCGACTGGAGCAGGCCCAGCAGGAGAACAGTGCCAAACGCGTGCGTCCGCTGTTGCCGGAGAGCACCGTGGTGCTGACCTGGCAGGGGCCGAGCTGGCAGATAGAGCGTATCGGCCAGGGCTGGCGCAGCGTGCCGGATCTGGGGCTTGGCAGCGCCCAGCTGGCGGCCCGCATCGAGATGTGGCAAGGCTGGCTGCTGCCCCCCGGCGAGCCCGTGCGCGGCACCCCGGTGACCCTCAAGATCTGGATCGCCGGACAGAGCGATCCGGTGGAAGTCGGGCTCTATCAGGACGACGGCAAGTTTGCCGCTCTGCTGCCCTCCTCGACCCGGCTCAGCCTGAGTCAGGCGCAATACCGTGACCTGATGCGTCCCATTCCCTGAACGAGAGATCGCCCATGCCTGAATTACCGGAAGTCGAAGTCAGCCGCCAGGGCATCTCCCCCTGGCTTACCGGCATCAAGGTGACCCGCGTGGTGGTGCGGGACGGCCGCTTGCGCTGGCCCGTGCCCGGCGAGATCCAGGAGCTGGTGGATCTCGTCATCCACCGGGTCAGCCGCCGCGCCAAATACCTGTTGCTGGAGACCGACTTCGGCACCGCCATCCTCCATCTCGGGATGTCCGGCAGCCTGCGGGTGCTGGACATCGGCACCCCGGCCGAGAAGCACGATCACGTGGATATCGAGCTGGCCAACGGCAAGCTGCTGCGGCTCAACGATCCGCGCCGTTTTGGCGCCCTGCTGTGGACCCGCGAACCGGCCGAGGCCCATGCCCTGCTCGCCAAGCTGGGGCCGGAACCCCTCACCGATGCCTTCCATGCCGATTACCTGCGGGAGAGGGCGAAGGGGCGCAGCACCGCCATCAAGCAGTTCCTGATGGACAACCACGTGGTGGTCGGGGTGGGCAACATCTACGCCAACGAGGCGCTCTATGCCGCCGGCATTCATCCAAGGCGGGCGGCGGGCAACATCAGCGCCGAGCGGCTGGGCACCCTGGTGAGCGAGATCAAGCGGGTGCTGGCCGAAGCCATTCGCCAGGGAGGCACCACCCTCAAGGATTTCACCAGCGCCGACGGCAAGCCGGGCTATTTCGTGCAGCAGCTGCAGGTTTACGGCCGTGGCGGCCAGCCCTGTTTCCACTGCCACACCCTGCTCACCGAAGTGAAGATGGGCCAGCGAACCACGGTGTTCTGCTCCCACTGCCAACGCTGAAAGTGGGATTTTTGAGCCGGAACCGGCCAAGTTGTAAGAGAGTATTTCCGGTCTGTTGAAGCGGCGTCAGCCCATGACTACTATCTCGCCAGTTCAGGCTGCGAGGTAATAAAATGACAGCTAAATCAATAGACTGGGAACATTTATCCCGGCAGGGGCACTATTGTGCCCACGATATGGCCCGCTTCCTCTATCCCGAAGACAGCGCCCGCAAGACCTTCAATCGCGGCAAGTTTTTGCTGCGCAGTCTGCTCTACCGTGCGCAGTTGAACCGGGTGTTCGAGCTGTTCCAGAGCGCCCCCCTGCGGGCGCTTCCCGCCCGCCACCCCGAGCTGCTCGACAAGCCGATGCGCCCCTATCGCTTCGCCTGCTCGACGGTGAACCAGCGGGTCAAGATGGTGGAGGATCACTACCGCCTGCTGCTGGGCCTGTACCCCGAGCTCATCGACCCGCTCTATCTGGGGGAGGGGATAGTGCTGGGCCATTATCCCGATGGCGGCTGGCGCATCGTGCTGCGTCACGACGGCACCTTCCGCCGGGAGGCGGAGCTGGCGCTCTCCATCGTCAACGCGCGGGGGTAGCGACTCTACAGCTGTGCCTTCTCCCTGGCGGGCAACGAACAGGAGTTGGCCCTGGTGATCGGGTCGGTGCAGGGGCCAGAGCCCTGTGTCGAGCAGCCCCAGGAGCAGGTGCGGGCATTGACCCGGGCGGGTCAGGGTCTGAGACCCAAGTCGCTGGTGGTGATGCTGGTGATGGCGCTGGCCGGGGCCATGGGCGCCCACCGGGTCTGTGCGGTGCGCATGGAGGCCCACATCTTCCAGGCAAGACGGTACAGCAAGAAGAAGAAAGCCTGCCTGCAGGCGGACTACGACGAGCTGTGGCAGGAGTTTGGCGCCCTCGATCAGGACGCCAACTTCGTGCGGCTGCAACCCGTTGTGCGCAAGCCGCTGGAGGAGATCGCCTCCAAGAAGCGGGCCATGTACCGGCGCCGTTACGAGTGGCTCGATCAGCTGGAGCTGGCGATCCGCCAGCAGTTTGCCCACAGCTAGGCGTGCAGTGCGTTGATGCAACCAGGGCTACCCGCGGGTAGCCCTTGTTCGTTTCTGCCCATCAGGGGAGGGGATTAGCGCTGCTGCTTGGCGGCAATGGCCTGAGCCACCAGGGGGTCGACGAATTGGTGGATGTCACCTCCGTGCAGCGCCACCTCCTTCACCAGGGTGGAGGAGATGAAGGAGTTCTCCTCCGCCGGGGTGAGGAAGACGCTCTCCAGGGTGGGCATCAGGCGACGGTTCATGTTGGCGAGCTGGAACTCGTATTCGAAGTCGGAGACGGCGCGCAGGCCGCGGATCAGCACGTTGGCCTGCTGCTCCCTGGCAAAATCCACCAGCAGGCCGGAGAAGCCCACCACCTTGACGTTGGGCAGGTGAGCCGTCACCTGCCTGGCCAGCTGAACGCGCTCCTCGAGATCGAACAGCGGCCGTTTGCTCGGGCTGTTGGCCACTCCGACCACCACCTCGTCGAACAGTCTGGCGGCGCGGCCAATGAGATCGGTATGGCCGTTGGTGATGGGATCGAAGGTGCCGGGATAGATTACCTTGTTGGTCATGCTGCTGATTCCTGAAACCGGAAAACTGGTCGCATTATAGGGGCTGTTGCCGGTTTGTCGCGACCGGGATGGCGCGGATTTCGGGCGCTGATCGGCGGCCGGGGTCGCACAAATCGGAGCCCCGTGGCGTCTTCGCTTGAGAATCGCCCTGCATCAGGCAAGAATACCCGCATCGCGCATCAAGCCTCCTTCGCTGGTGACAGGGAGCATAGGGATTTTTTATGAAACGTATTCTGGTAGTCCGCAATGACAAGATTGGTGACTTCATGCTGGCGTGGCCGAGCTTTGCCATGCTCAAGCGCTCCATGGAGTGTCATGTGACTGCCCTGGTTCCCGCCTACACGGCGCCCTTGGCCCGCCTCTGCCCCTGGATCGACGAGATCATCCTGGATCCGGGTGCCCGGGCCGACAAGGAGCAGCAACGCGCCCTGCTGGCGCGCATCAAGGCGGCCGCCTTCGATGCCTCCATCTGCCTCTTCTCCAACACCCGCAATGCCAAGCTGGTGTGGAAGGCGCACATTCCCTACCGGCTGGCCCCGGCCACCAAGCTGGCCCAGGTGCTCTACAACCAGCGCCTGGTGCAGCGCCGCTCCCGCTCCCAGAAGCCGGAGTACGAATACAACCTGGATCTGGTGCGCCGCTTCCTCGCCGATCAGCATCAGACCGTGGTGGAGCCACAAGGACCCTACCTCGGCTTCGACCCCGAGAGCCTGCTGCAGGTGCGCGAGCAGGTCGCCGCCCGTCTCAGGCTCGACGCCAGCCGCCCCTGGCTGATGGTGCATGCGGGCAGCGGCGGCTCGGCCAACAACCTCTCCATCGAGCAGTACTCGCGCCTCATCATCAAGCTCAACCAGGCCTGTCCCGAGTTGCAGTGCGTGTTGACGGCAGGGCCGGGGGAGGAGGGGAAGGCGGAGCAGTTGGCGGCCGAACTGCTGGCCCATGGGGGCAACGGCTGGATCTATCGCTCCGACGAGGGGCTGCCGAAGTTCTGCCAGGTGATGGCCAACGCCGCCCTGTTCGTGGCGGGCAGCACGGGGCCCCTGCACATCGCTGCGGCCATGGACGTGCCGACCGTCGGCTTCTTCCCGGCACACCGTTCGGCAACGCCGCTGCGCTGGCGGCCGCTCAACGGCGAGGGGCGCCATCTGTCCTTCAGCCCGCCGGAAGACAGCGACCACCCGGAGGACATGAGCCAGCTCGATCCCAAGGCGATGGCGGCAGAGATCGCCCGCTGGGCGCAGCCCTTCTGGTGCGCCGAGCGCTGAGAGCGCACACAGAACATACAGACAGGGCCCCGCAGGGCCCTGTCTTGTATGGGGATGCGCCTTACTGGCAGGCCAGCCTACCGGACGTGGTCCCCGACAGCCCCCTTGACGGGCCGGCCCGGGCCCCGGGCAGGGGAAACCTGTCGGTATAAGCCGGAGTCGGGTCATGTTGCCAATATCCATGCATTCGGCTTATAGCGGCCAGTTTTCGTCCGTGGCGCCCGGGTTTGCGCCGTGAGCGGCCCCGCGAGGGCTGCGCCGATCCCTGGCCATGGGGTTTGCCCCTCGTCTCGCTGGAACAAGGGGTGAGTCATGAATGAGATCTGTGGGGCGATGCCCTATTTCGGCTGCTGGGGCTGCTGGCGAACCCAGAGATCGGCGTATTTGACGAAGGTGGAGTGGGCGGAGAGGATGGCCAGCAGCAGGCCCTGCTTGCCGTCGAGGAAACCGGCCTTGAGCAGGTACATCTTGAGGAAGCAGCCGACGGCGTGGACCAGCCCCTGGCCGAGGGATCCCTTCTTGCCGCGGGCGGTGCGCTGATCGGCCCATGCGCGGGCATAGCCGGCGGATTTGACCAGGTAGTGTTCCAGATCCCGGTAGGTGTAATGGAGGAGGTCGCCCTGCAGGTTGACGATCTTCATGTTGGCGCGCACCTCCACCTTCTCGTGTACCAGCGCTTCGTTGTAGCCGGTCAGCGCCTTGGGGTAGAGGCGCAGCACCCGATCCGGGTACCAGCCGCTGTGGCGGATGAAGCGACCGAACACCCAGGAGAGGCGCGGGATGGAGTAGATGGTGTCGCTGGCCGGGTTGGCCATGACCCCCTGGATGGCTTCCCTGAGTTCGGGGGTGAGCCGCTCGTCCGCGTCCAGCCACAGCACCCACTCCGACTGGACATGGGACTGGGCGAGGCGGCGCTGACGGCCGAAACCGGGCCAGGTGGTGTTGACGAAGAAGCGGGCGCCAAATTCGGCGGCGATGGCCGGGGTGTCATCCTGACTGCCGGAGTCGAGAATGACGATTTCATCCGCCAGGCCTTCGAGGGAGGCGAGGCAGGCACGGAGGTTGTCGGCTTCGTTCTTGACGATCAGGACGGCCGCCAGGGTCGGTTTTTTCACAGGCAAGGGACTCTTGTTGGTGCCCGGCGGGCGGGTCATGCTCGGATTGGCGCCCATTCTAGCCTAAAACCCCGCGCGGGGCATGACCCGAGGGCCCGGTGGGCCCGCTTTTGAATGCGGGGGAAGGGAGATCTCTGCTACCCGGCAGTCGGTGGCCCAGGGCACGCCGTGTCCGGGTCGAAGAGGGCCTCAGGAGGGATGCGCGGGGGAGCAGATCCTGCCAGGGAGGCATTTTGCGGGAGCAGACGGGTATCTTCTGTTATTTCTTCGGCCTTTCTTGGGGCATAATCTCGCCCAGTAACGATCAACAGCCGGGCCAGTCCCGAGAGAAGACGCGCGATGAAGATATTGGTGATCGGCCCCTCCTGGGTCGGCGACATGGTGATGTCCCAGAGCCTCTACAAGGCGCTCAAGAGCAACCACCCGGGCAGCGAGCTCCATGTGATGGCGCCGGCCTGGTGCGTTGCGCTGCTGGAGCGCATGCCCGAGGTGGACAAGGCCATCCCCATGCCGCTTGGCCACGGTGACTTCAAGCTGGGGGCACGCCGCCGCCTTGGCAAGCAGCTGGCCGCCGAGCAGTACGATCAGGCCATCATCCAGCCCAATTCCATGAAGTCGGCCCTCATCCCCTGGTTTGCCAGGATCCCGGTGCGCACCGGCTGGAAGGGGGAGCACCGCTTCGGTCTGCTCAACGACATGCGCAGCAACAAGCAGGCCTTTCCGCTGATGGTGGAAGGATATGTGGCTCTGGCCTATCCCAAGGGGCAGATGAAGAGTCGGGACGACATTCCCGCTATTCCCCATCCCTCCCTGCACGTGGATCTCATCAACCAGGGCAAGGCGCTGGAGCGGCTCGGCCTGAATCGTGCTCGCCCCGTGCTGGTGCTCTGTCCGGGGGCCGAGTTCGGCCCGGCCAAACGCTGGCCGGAAGGGCACTACGCCGTGGTGGCGCAAAAGCACCTCGACGAGGGGTGGCAGGTGTGGATCTTCGGCTCGGGCAAGGACGTGGACGTGGCCAACACCATCCGCGATCGGATCAACCCCCTGTCGCGCCCCAACTGCCACGTGCTGGCGGGCAAGACCAGCCTGCACGAGGCGATCGATCTGATGGCGCTGGCCGGTCGGGTCATCGCCAACGACTCGGGCCTGATGCACGTGGCGGCCGCCCTCAACCGGCCGCTGATCGGCGTCTACGGCTCCACCTCGCCCCTCTATACCCCACCGCTGGCGGACAGGGTCGAGATCGTCCACACCGACATCGAGTGCCGCCCCTGCTTCAAGCGCACCTGCAAGTTCGGCCACCTCAAGTGCCTGATCGAGCTGATGCCGGAACAGGTCATCGAGGCGGGAAATCGGCTGGAGCGTGGGGAAACGGCAGATCTGACCATAGTGCTGCAGCCGGTGGAATCCTCCGCTGCTGAACCAGGTAATAGCTAGCATGATCTACCGGTTGCTCTACAACCTGCTGATTCACCTGGGGTTGCCCCTGGCGTTGCTGGCGCTCTACAAGCCCAAAAAAGGCAAGCCAGGCTTCGGGGCGCGCTGGGCCGAGCATCTGGGACGATTGCCGCCGACCGGACAGGAGTCTCCCCTCTGGATCCATGCGGTGAGCGTGGGGGAGACCCTGGCCATCACCCCCTTCATCCGCGCCCTCAAGGCCGAGCGCCCCGAGCTGCCCATCCTGCTCACCACCACCACCCGCACCGGCGCTGAACAGGCGGCCAAGCTCGGGGATCTGGTGGTGCACCGCTATGCGCCTCTCGACTATCCCTGGGCCGTCTCGGCGTTTCTGAGCACCGTCAAGCCCCGCGCCCTCTGGGTGATGGAGACAGAGCTGTGGCCGAACTGGCTGGCGGCCTGCGAGGCACGCCACCTGCCGGTGACCATCCTCAATGCCCGCCTCTCGGAGCGATCCTGTCAGCGCTATGGTCGCTTCCAGGGTGCCTTCGATGCCTTGAGCCGCCCATTGACCCACCTGCTCTGCCAGCATCAGGACGATGCGGATCGCTTCCATCGGCTGGGCATAGCGCGCAACCGGCTGGCGGTGACCGGATCCATCAAGTTCGACATCCAGTTTGGCGACGAGGTGCAGGCCAGGGGCCGTGCCCTGCGCCAGCAACTGGGGGAGGCACGACCTGTCTGGATCGCCGCCAGTACCCACCAGGGGGAAGACGAGCTGGTGCTGGCTGCCTTTGATCGGGTGCTCAAGGCCCACCCCTCCGCCCTGCTGATCCTGGTGCCGCGCCATCCCGAGCGTTTCGATCGGGTGGCCGAGCTGTGCGCCCCCTACGGTTGCGTGCGGCGCACGGCGGGCAGTGCGGTCGGCGAGAGCGACAAGATCTACCTGGGTGACACCATGGGCGAGCTGCCGCTGATGCTGGCGGCGGCGGATCTCGCCTTTGTCGGTGGCAGCCTGGTGCCCGTGGGCGGTCACAACCTGCTGGAACCGGCGGCGCTGGGCAAACCCTGCTTGACCGGCCCCGTCTATTTCAACTTCAGCGACATCACCCGCCAGCTGGTGGCCCAGGGTGGCGCGGCCGTGGTGGCGGACGCCGAGGCGCTCGGCCACCGGGTGAGTACCCTGCTCGGCGATGCCCCTGCTCGCCGCGAGATGGGGGAGCAGGCCCGCGCCGTGGTGCTGCGCAATCAGGGGGCGCTGGCGCGCACCCTCTCCCATTGCCTCGCCAGCCTGGAAAGTGACGACTGAGGCGGGGCGGCGTGGTGGCCGCCCCGCCAGCATGTCTGCCAAACCCCGGGAGACAATCCGCGCCTCTTTCCTTTATGCTCTGCCCTTTGCCCCTGACCCTGTGATGCTCCGATGAACCGCGCTCCCCTGCTGTTGATGATACTGGTCACCCTGCTGGCCGCCGCTGGCTGGCTCTTCTCGAAAGAGGCGATTCGTGAACTGCCCACCGCCGCCTTTATCGGCAGCCGCTTCCTGCTGGCCGCCCTGCTGCTGTTGCCGCTCGCCTGGTTGCGCGAGCCGCCCCCCAGTGGCTCACAACTGCTGCGTGCCGCCGGGTGCGGCACCTTGCTCGGGGCCAGCCTGCTGTTCTGGGTTACCGCCATCAGCCAGAGCGATGCGCTCGGCAGCGGCGCCTTCATCATGAGCGTGGCCACCCTGATGGCGCCGCTCGCCGCCTGGGCCGCCTTCAAGGCCAGACCCGGCCGCCACTACTGGTTGACTCTGCCCGTGGCCGTCGCGGGTCTGCTGTTGCTCTCCAGCAGCACCCACTGGGGTGTGTCGCTCTCCCTGTTCTGGTTTCTGGCGGCGGCCGCCACCCTGGGGGTCCAGCTCGCGGTGCACCGCCATTTCGCCCAGTCCATCCCCCCTACCTGGCTCACCTGCATCCAGTTGGCGGTGACCGGACTGCTCGGCACCCTGCTCTCCCTGCTGACCGAGCAGTGGCCCGCCAGCATCGGCACTGGTATCTGGGGCTGGTTTGCGGCCAGCGTCCTGATCGCCACCACATTGCGCTACTGGCTGCTCACCCACGCCCTGAGCCGGATGACCACGGCCCACGCCGCCCTGCTGATGCTGCTCGAACCGGTCTGGACTCTTATCCTGAGCACCCTCTTCTATGACGAACCCCTGGGCTCCGCCAAGCTGGCCGGCGCCGGCCTGGTGCTGGGCGCCCTGGTGCTCTACCAGCTTCCCCTGCTGCTGCGCAGCCGAAGGCTGAAGTCACCGGTCTAGCCTGCGCGGGTGGGGGATGCATAGAAAAGAAGGAGAGGGTCTGCATGGCAGACCCTCTTTGCGTGATGGTACATGTCGGGCTCCCTTTGCTAGGGGTTGCCATCAGTCAAGCGGCTGAGCGCTGCGGGAAACGAGCATAAAAAAGCCCCCGGGTGGCGGGGGCTGGTGCATCGATGAGGGAGATCACTCGATGTTCTGGATCTGCTCGCGCATCTGCTCGATGAGCACTTTCAACTCGACGGCGGACTGGGTCACCTCGGCGTTGATGGACTTGGAACCGAGGGTGTTCGACTCGCGGTTGAACTCTTGCATCATGAAGTCGAGACGACGGCCACAGGCGCCACCCTTCTTCATGATCTTGTTGGTTTCGCTGATGTGCATCTCCAGGCGATCCAGCTCTTCGGCCACGTCGATCTTCTGGGCCAGCAGCACGATCTCCTGCTCGATGCGGGCCGGGTCCAGCTCCACCTTGGCTTCGGCCAGCCGGTCGGTGAGCTTCTGGCGCTGCCACTCGATGATCTGCGGCAGGTGCTCGCGCACCTTCTTCACTTCTACCTGGATGCCGGCCAGACGCTGTTCGATCAGCGCCTTGAGGTTGGCCCCTTCGCTGGCGCGTGAGGCGAGGAAATCTTCCATGGTCAGGTCAAATCCGCCCAGCAGCTCGGTGGCAACCGCATCCATGTCCTGCTCGGCGGCAGCCATCACGCCCGGCCAGCGCAGCACGTCGACCGGGTTGAGCTGGCCCTGGCCCGCTTCCTTCATTACCCAGTTGGCGCTGTCGATGATGAGCTTGGCCAGCTCTTCATTGATGTGCAGCTGGCTGGCAGCGGCTTGCGCGGCCTCGAAACGCAGGTTGCACTCCACCTTGCCGCGCTGCAGCTTGGCGCGGAAGCGCTCACGCAGAACCGGCTCCAGGCTGCGCAGTTGTTCCGGCAGGCGAATGTAGGTCTCCAGATAGCGCTGGTTGACCGAACGAATTTCCCAAACGGCTGTGCCCCAGTCGCCCTTGAGTTCCTTGCGGGCGTAGGCGGTCATGCTGTGAATCATTGATTGTTCCGGGCTTGATGAAGTGTGGGGCCAGTATACTCAGCCAGCCCTGCTCCGTCAGCCGACAGCGTGGTTTTAGCGGCTGATATTTGGGCTGGGATCACTTATACTCCTGCGCCAATTCAGCCAGCCCAGAGGTCAGTCCCATGTCCCGTCCCAGCGATCGCAGCGCCGCCCAGGTGCGTCCGGTAACCATCACCCGCCACTTCACCAAGCATGCTGAAGGGTCCGTACTGGTGGAATTCGGCCACACCCGTGTGCTCTGCACCGCCAGCGTCGACACCAGTGTGCCGCGCTTCCTCAAAGGCAAGGGGCAGGGCTGGGTGACTGCCGAGTACGGCATGCTGCCGCGCTCCACCCACTCCCGGATGAACCGCGAAGCGGCGTCCGGCAAGCAGAGTGGCCGCACCCTGGAGATCTCCCGCCTGATCGCCCGCTCCCTGCGCGCGGCGGTAGACTTGAGCGCCCTGGGCGAGCACACCATTACCGTTGACTGCGACGTGTTGCAAGCCGACGGCGGTACCCGTACCGCCGCCATAACCGGTGCCTGCGTGGCGCTGGTGGATGCGATGAACTGGATGGTGGAGAAGGGGCTGATCAAACAGAGCCCGCTCAAGCAGATGATCGCGGCCGTCTCCGTCGGCATGTATCAGGGCGAAGCCATCTGCGATCTGGAGTACATCGAAGACTCCGCCGCCGAGACCGACATGAACGTGGTGATGACCGAAGACGGTCGCATCATCGAGGTGCAGGGCACCGCGGAGGCCGAACCCTTCACCCACGAGGAGCTGCTGGCCATGCTGGCCCTCGCCAAGGGCGGCATCGCCGACATCATTGCGCTGCAGAAGCAGTCACTTGCATGATTTTAAAAACGCGGCATTGACCGCGTTTTTTTATACCCCACACAAGTAAACGACAAGCCAAGCAAGGAGCCAGAATGAAAGCCTACCAGCGTCAATTTATCGAGTTCGCCCTGGAGAAACAGGTCCTCAAATTCGGTGAATTTACCCTGAAATCCGGTCGTAAAAGCCCCTACTTCTTCAACGCCGGTCTGTTCAACAGCGGCCGCGATCTGGCCCGTCTCGGCCGCTTCTATGCCGCCGCCCTGATGGATGCCGGCATCGAATTCGACGTGCTGTTTGGCCCGGCCTACAAGGGGATCCCCATCGCCTCCGCCACCGCGGTGCAGCTGGTGGAGCAGCACGACGTGGACGTGCCCTGGTGCTTCAACCGCAAGGAGGCCAAGGATCACGGCGAGGGTGGCAATCTGGTGGGCAGCCCGCTCAAGGGGCGCATCATGCTGGTGGACGATGTCATCACTGCCGGCACCGCCATCCGCGAATCCATGGATCTGATCCAGGCCAACGGCGCCTCCCTGGCTGGCGTGCTGATCGCGCTGGACCGTCAGGAGAAGGGCAAGGGCGAGCTCTCCGCCATTCAGGAAGTGGAGCGTGACTACGGTGCCCACATCATCGCCATCATCCAGATGAGCGATCTGATCCAGTATCTGGAAGAGAAGCAGGCCGAACAGCCGGAGCTGGCGGCGCAACTGGCCGCCATGAAGGCTTACCGCGCCCAGTACGGTATCTGAGTCATCGCGCCCACCGCGCAATAGCTGAAGGCGGCGCTCGTTTGTTCTCTGGCAGCAAACGGGCGCCGTTTTTTCATCTGCAAAAAGTGGATCATGTGGCTTGAGCTTACCCTTACAGTAAAGGTTAGGGTTTGCCAGTCGGCGTTTTGTGGTGCCGACGGGTTCCTGGGAGGAACAACATGAGCACTCATCTTCAATCACCCATTCATCTGCAGTTGCCGCTCAGCGGCATGAGCTGCGCCAACTGCGCCGGCCGCATCACGACCGCCCTCAACAAGCTCGACGGGGTATCGGCCACCGTCAACTTCGCGCTGGAGCAGGCGGCCATCGAGCTGACCAGCCCCGACCGTCTGCCGGCGGTACTGGAGAGCATCCAGGCGCAGGGTTATGACTACGGCAGTGAGACCATCCTGTTTCAAATCACCGGTATGACCTGTGCCGGTTGCTCGGCCCGCCTGAACAAGATGCTGGCGGCGCTGCCCGGCGTCATCTCCGCCGACGTCAACTTCTCCATCGAGCAGGCTCGTATCGTGCTGGTACCCGGGATGCAGACGCCCGCGGCCCTGCGCGAGCAGATCGAGGCCCTCGGTTTTGGCGCCCAACTGGCGCAAGGCTCGGCCAGCGGCCGCCGCCAGCAGTTGCTGGAGCGGGAAGCGCAGGAGGCCGCCAGCGCCCGTCAGGCGCAAACCCGGGTCATCGTCTCGGCTTTGCTTACCCTGCCGCTGCTGGTGGGGATGCTGGCCATGGCCGGTCTGCTGCCCTGGCATCTGCCCGCCTGGCTGGAGCTGGTGCTCGCCACCCCGGTGCAGTTCTGGATCGGGGCCCGCTTCTATCGCGGCGCCTGGCTCGCCATCAAGAACCGCTCCGCCAATATGGATGTGCTGGTGGCGACCGGTACCAGTGCGGCCTACTTCTACAGCCTCTATCTGTTGTTGACGCTGGGGATGGCTGCCAGCGGCCAACTCTACTTCGAGGCGAGTGCCATCATCATTACCCTGATTTCCCTCGGAAAACTGCTGGAAGCGCGAGCCAGACGCAGCACCCAGTCCGCCATTCGCGAACTGATGGCGCTGCGGCCGGAAACCGCCACCGTCTGGCGCGGCGAGCGCTGGCAGATCGTCGCCATCGACGAGGTGCTGCGCGGCGACAGGCTGCAGGTGCTGGTGGGGGAGCGGGTGCCGGTGGACGGCAGAATCGCGAGCGGCGAGAGCGAGCTGGACGAGTCGATCCTCACCGGCGAGAGCCTGCCGGTGCCGCGCGGTGAGGGCGACAAGGTGCTGGGCGGTGCCATCAACCGCTCCGGCGTGCTGGAAATTGAAGCCACTACGGTGGGGGAGGATTCCAGCCTCAGCAAGATCATCGCCCTGGTGGAGAGTGCCCAGATGGGCAAGGCGCCGCTGCAACAGCTGGTGGACAAGGTCTCTGCCGTGTTCGTGCCGGTGGTGATGGCCATTGCCCTGTTCACCCTGCTGGTGTGGTACGCCATCAGCAGCGACTTCGGTCAGGCGCTGCTGGCGGCGGTGGCCGTGCTGGTGATCGCCTGTCCCTGTGCGCTGGGGCTGGCGACGCCGGCGGCCATCGTCACCGGTACCGGGGTGGCGGCGCGCCACGGCATTCTGATAAAAGACGTGGATACCCTGCAGAAGGCCCACGCCATCAAGGCGCTTATCTTCGACAAGACAGGTACGCTCACTCAGGGCAGGCCCGTGCTGGCGAGCTGGAGCGGCACAGCCGAGCAGCTGCGTCTGGCCGCCGCCCTGCAGCAGGCGAGCGAACACCCGCTGGCGCTGGCCATGCGCGAGGCGGTCGGCAAAGAGGCGATGCTGCCCCAGCCGGAGACGGTGGAGGTGCGGGTCGGTGCCGGTATTGTCGGTCAGGTCGCCGGTCATACGGTCGCCATCGGCAATGGCTCTTTGCTGGACCAGCTCGGCATTGAGGTGCCCGCGCAGGATCAACAGCCTGCCGACGGCGCGACCCGGGTCTGGGTGGCCATCGACGGCGTGGTAGCGGGCATTGCGGCGCTGGCCGATACCCTGCGCCCCGAGAGCCCGGATGCCATCGCCACCCTGCGCCAGCGCGGCATCGCCAGCTGGCTGGTGAGCGGAGATGCGCCGGCGCCGGTGGCCCATATCGCCGCCAAACTGGGGCTGGACGGGGCCTTTGACTCCGTGCTGCCAGCCGGCAAGGTGGAAAAAGTCGAGGCGCTGCGGGCGCAAACCAGCGGGCTGGTCGCCATGGTGGGAGACGGGGTGAACGACGTCCCGGCGCTGGCGGCGGCGGATGTGGGTATCGCCATGGGCTCCGGCTCCGACGTGGCGATGGAGACCGCCTCCATCACCCTCATGCGGTCTGATCCGCGGCTGGTGGCCGATGCCATCGACATCTCGGCGGCCACTTGGCGCACCATCCAGCAGAACCTGTTCTGGGCCTTCGTGTTCAACATCATCGGCATTCCGCTGGCGGCACTGGGTTACCTCAGTCCCGAGCTGGCGGGGGCGGCCATGGCCCTGAGCAGCATCACCGTCTTGAGCAATTCCCTGTTATTGAAGCGCTGGCAGCCCCGGGCGGGCAGCCTGCGTGCATCTGAATCCCAAAGGAGTCATTCATGAACATCAGCAAGGTCGCCAAGGCCACCGGCCTGACCGCCAAGACCATCCGCTACTACGAGAGCATCGGCCTCATCTCGTCGCCAGTGCGCAGCGACAACGGGTATCGCAGTTATACGGATGCCTCCCTGCGGGAGCTGCGCTTCGTCAAGCGGGCGCGGGAGACCGGCTTCAATCTGGAGGAGTGTCAGGAGCTGCTGACGCTCTATCGGGACGAGCACAGAACCAGTGCCCAGGTGAAGAAGCTGGCCCAGGAGAAAATCGTCGATCTGCGCTCCCGCATCGCCGGTTTGCAAGCCATGCTCAGCGCCCTCGAGGAGGTGGTGAGCTGCTGTCACGGAGATGCGAATCCCCAGTGCCCCATCCTCGACGAGCTGGAGAAAGGGTGAGGGAGGGTTGCGCCATTCGGCCCTGCAGAAAAGGGTCTGTCGGGGCCTGTACGGGAGAGGACGCGCTGAGTGGCAGCTTAATAGCGGTCGATTGATTGTTGAGCAGGAAAGGGGAGTGTTAAACTGTGCGGCTCTTGTACAGGGAGTACCCAGTTGACACAGAGTGTGAAATATCAGGTGCGGCGGGCCATCATGGTCCAGCTCTATACCCACGCCTCCTTCAGCCTGCCTTGCCTGGGGCTGCTGGCGATCAGCTGGAGCCTGCTGTTCCACGATTACCTGCCGGCCAGCGAGTCGCTGGGCTGGCTCGGTCTGGTCCTGTTGCTGTTGCTGGGGCGCTGGTGGCATTTGCGCTGGCGCCAGCCCAGGCTGGCGGAGCTTCCGCTGCCGGTGCTCGAGCGCGAACTCTTTGTCGGGGTGACCATCACCTCCATCGTCTGGGCACTGGGCGTGCTGCTCTATATGGACAAGCTGCCCGACACCTATCGTGCCGCCATGATGATGCTCTCCAGCCTGATCCTGACCGGCAGCGCCATCATGCTGTTCGGCAGCCGTCGTACCCTCTATGGGGCCGTGCTGCCCCTCGGGTTTGCCATGTTGTTCGAGCTCAGTGGCGGCAACACCCAGGAGCGTATCGTCTCCTGCATGCTGGCGGGGTATCTGTTCGTCTTTCTGCCGACCCTGCTGCGGCGCCTGCGGCGGGATCAGGTGGCCTCTCTCTACCACAGTTTTTCCAATGCGGATCTGGTGGCCGAGCTGAAGGCGGTCTCCGAGCACCTCAAGCTCACGTCCCGCCTCGACGGTCTGACCGGCATCGCCAACCGGGCCCATCTCGACGACTCCCTGGCGCGCGCCTGGCGTCGCTGCCACCGTGCCAGGGCGCCTCTCTCTCTGGTGCTGGTGGATGTGGACTACTTCAAGCAGTTCAATGATCACTATGGTCACCAGGTGGGGGACCAGTGCCTGCAACAGGTGGCGAGCCTGCTGGCCGAAGTGCTGCGGCGGGAAGACGATCTCGCTGCCCGTTACGGCGGAGAGGAGTTCGCCCTGCTGCTGCCCTGCACCACCTTGCAGGGGGCCATGCAGATCGCCGAGCAGGTGCGTACCTCGTTGCGAGCCCTCGGCATTCCCCACCACAAATCCCGGGTCTCGGGGCGGGTCAGTTGCAGCTTCGGGGTGGCGACCCTGGTGCCGGATCAGCATCACTCCATTGCCGAGCTCATCCAGAAAGCGGATGCGGCGCTCTATCAGGCCAAGCATAATGGCCGGGATCGTATCGAAGTAGCCTTGATGGGTAAGGTTGCCTGAGTTTCACAAGACAGATTAAAGAGGTCGTCTATGCAATGTCATCGTATCGAAGAGCTGCTGGAACTGCTGCAGCCTGCCTGGATCAAGGAGCAGGATTTCAGCCTGGTGCAGTTTGTTGCCAAACTGGCCGAGGAGGCGGGATTTGACGGTCCGCTGTCCGCACTGACCGACGACATGCTGATCTACCACCTCAAGATGCGGGAATCCGACAAGCAGGCGATGATCCCGGGGCTGGCCAAGGATCACGTGCCCGACTTCAAGGAAGCCCTGCTCAAGGCCCGCGGCATCAAGTAATCCGGGCGTCACATCGCCATCAGAGAAAGGTTTCAAGAGAATCTATTAAAAGGCGCATAGTCAACTGGCTATGGGCCTTTTTTGTTGCCTGAAATTGCGACGGGACTCGAACTATAGATACATTTAACCCACACAATTAGCAGGTTGTTTAAGATATAATCGCTTTCATAACAATATGAGTGGAGCGATGTGTTGCAATGGCCGACAAGGACAAGATCGACATCAAGGATGTGACCGGTGACGTCACCGGGACTTTCAATCCCAACACCTTCAAGGCGGGAGATGACAGGTTCAACCCCGGCAACCGCATCTATGTCCGCTCCCAGACCGGCTACTGGCAGCGGGTGCGCAAGGCCATGGGCTGGTTCTTCGTCGCGCTCTTTGTCCTCCTGCCCTGGCTGCGTTATGACGGCCGTCAGGCGGTGCTGTTCGATCTGGAGCACCAGCAGTTCCATATCTTCGGTGCCACCATCTGGCCGCAGGATCTCACCCTGCTGGCCTGGGTCTTCATGATCGCGGCCTTCGCCCTCTTCTTTGTGACCACCTTCCTGGGCCGGGTCTGGTGCGGCTACCTCTGTCCCCAGACGGTGTGGACCTTCCTGTTCATCTGGTTCGAGGAGAAGCTGGAAGGGGCCGCCAACAAGCGTCGCAAGCTGGATGCGGCACCCTGGAGCGGTGAGAAGCTGGCCCGGAAGGGCGCCAAGCACCTGGCCTGGATCCTGCTGTCGCTGGGTACGGGGCTGACCTTCGTCGCCTACTTCCAGGATGCCTTCCACCTGGTGCCCGATTTCGTCACCCTGCAGGCGGGAGGCTGGGTCATCTTCTGGGTGCTGTTCTTCGCCGCCTGCACCTATGGCAACGCCGGCTGGATGCGCGCCATCATGTGTATCCACATGTGCCCCTATGCCCGCTTCCAGTCCGCCATGTTCGACAAGGACACCTACATCGTCGGCTATGACAGCCAGCGTGGCGAGACCCGCGGCGCCCGTGGTCGCAAGGCCGATCCCAAGGCTCTGGGGCTGGGGGACTGCATCGACTGCGACCTCTGCGTGCAGGTCTGCCCGACCGGCATCGACATCCGTGACGGTCTGCAGTACGAGTGCATCAACTGCGGCGCCTGTGTCGACGCCTGCGATCAGACCATGGAGCGGATGGGGTATCCGAAGGGGCTCATCAGTTACACCACCGAGCACAAGCTGGCCCACAGTGAAACCCAGGTAGCGCGGCCCAAGCTGATTGGCTATGGCCTGGTGATGGTCGTCATGCTGGGGGTCTTCGTCTATAACGCCATGTCCATCATGCCCATGGGGCTCGACATCCTGCGGGATCGCAACCAGCTGTTCCGGGAAAACAGTGAAGGGCTCATCGAGAACACCTATACCCTGAAGATCCTCAACAAGACCCTGAACTCCCAGACCTACCGGCTGGACGTGGAAGGGCTGCCGGAGTACCAGTGGTTCGGACCCCGCGAGGTGACCCTGAAGGCGGGTGAGATCTATACCCTGCCGGTGAGCCTGGCGGTGGATCCCTTCAACCTGAAGCGCCCCACTCTGGACGTCCAGTTCGTGCTCAAGCGGGAAGGCGCGGCGCCGGACGACAGCAAGGGGACCTTGCGCCAACCGAGCAAGTTTATCAGCAGGTTGTGACGGCAAGGCGCACCGCCATGCACGGCAACGGCAGACAGTGGTGATAGAATGGGGCGCAACAGCGCCCCTTTTCTATGGTGGATGACATGCGTTTCAACTATTCCGACCTCAATCCCGATCTCATCATGGATGCCATCGATCTCAGCGGCTTGCGCATCGACTCCGGCCTTATCGAGCTCAACAGTTACGAGAACCGCGTCTATCAGTTCCAGGATGAGGATCGCCGTCGCTACGTGGTGAAGTTCTACCGCCCCGGTCGCTGGAGCCGGGCACAGATCCTGGAAGAGCACGCGTTTGCCGCTCGCCTCTGTGAAGCTGAGATCCCGGTCGCCGCTCCCATTGCCTTTGCCGGCGAGACCCTGCTGGAGCATCAGGGCTACCCGTTTGCCATCTGGCAGAGCGTCGGGGGGCGTCAGTTCGAGGTGGACAACCTGGACCAGCTGGAGTGGGTGGGGCGTTACCTCGGCCGCATCCACAGCGTCGGTGCCAGCCATGCCTTTCATCACCGGGTTCCGCTGGATGTGGAGAGCATGCTGCACGAGCCGCGTCAGTTGCTGGCGGCAGGCGAGTGGTTGCCGAGCGGGCTGGCCAAGTCCTTCTTCGGGGTGCTGGACGAGCTGATCCGGCACGTATGCGACGCCATGACCCTGGATGTGGCGCGCATCTCCCTGCATGGGGACTGCCACCCGGGCAACATCCTGTGGCGTGACGGTCCCCTGTTTGTCGACCTCGACGATTGCCGCACCGGCCCTGCCATCCAGGATCTCTGGATGATGCTGAACGGGGAGCGTCATGAGCAGCAGATCCAGCTCGATACCCTGCTGGCGGGGTATGAGGAGTTCATGGAGTTCGACCCGCGGGAGCTGGCGCTCATCGAGCCGCTGCGCGCCATGCGCATCGTCCACTACATGGCCTGGCTGGCAAGACGCTGGGAAGATCCCGCCTTCCCCCGCCACTTCTCCTGGTTCAACACCGAACATTACTGGCGCCAGCAGATTGCAACCCTGCATGATCAGCTCGAGGCATTGAAGGCCCCGCCGCTCAGCCTGATGCCGCAGTGGTAGGGGCGTGAGCCCGGCAGATCGCCACGCCACGGGGCGTCCGCTGGTGGTGTCGCCCGTACCATTGCCACAGCGGCAAGGTGCCCGTGGGAGGCGGGATGGCGGTCCCGCCTGTCTGCCTTTGCCATTGACGGCACGAGGGTGAGGCAATAGGCTTGGACTGCTTCGGTTCGCCGGGCGTGCCTCACAGTGATCCCTTAACAGGAAACGTCATGAAAAAAGTACTATTTTTCCTCGCTGCCATGCTGATGATCCCCATGGTTCACGCCGCCCCGCAATTCAAGGAAGGTGTCAACTATGACGTGGTCAGCCAGACCGGCAGCGCCCAGCCGGAAGTGATGGAGTTCTTCTCCTATTTCTGCCCGCACTGCGCCAAGTTCGAGCCGATTGCCGAGGATCTGAAGAAGAGCCTGCCGGAAGGCGTGCCGATGAAGAAGAACCCGGTGGCCTTCCTGGGCCGTGAAATGGGTCCCGAGATGCAGCGTGCCTACGCCGTCGCCAATCTGCTGAACGTGGAAGGCAAGCTGACCCCGGCCATCTTCGACAAGATCCACACCCAGCGCCAGATCCCCCAGAGCCGTGGTGACGTGAAGCAGATCTTCGTGGACAACGGCGTGCCGGCCGAGGAGTTCGACGGTGCTGTCGACAGCTTCGCCGTCTCCGGCATGGTCTCCCAGTTCGACCGCAACACCGAGAGCTACAACGTGCGCGGCGTGCCGGCCTTCCTGGTGAACGGCAAGTACATGGTGAAAATCGAATCCATCACCTCCCAGGAACAGTTCAACCAGCTGGTGCAATTCCTGCTGGCGAAGAAAGACTGATCCAGACTGACCTCGTGAAAAAAAGCCCGCCGGTGCAAACCGGCGGGCTTTTTGTTTATCAGGGCCATGCAAGGCGGGCCTCAGATCTGGCAATCCCGCTGGCTGGGGGCCGGGCGAGGCAAACGGGTGCGGCGGCTGAGGGCCTCCGCCAGCCAGACCAGCAGCAGTATGGCCAGCAGCAGGGTGGCGGTCTGGTCGTAGCGGAACAGGCTGAGCGAGACATAGAGCTGCTGTCCCAGGCCGCCGGCGCCAACCACGCCGAGTATGGTGGCGGCCCTCAGGTTCATCTCGCCGCGATAGAGGCTGTAGGCCAGCCACTGGCGCGCCACCAGGGGGAACACCCCGTACCAGAAGCAGGCCGTAGGGCAGGCCCCGCTCAGCTGCAAGGCGAGGCGAGGGGCGGGATCCGCGTTCTCCAGGGTCTCCACGAACAACCGCGCCAGCACCCCGGTGGTGTGCAGGGTCAGCGCCAGTATGCCCGCCACCGGCCCCAGTCCGACCGCGATCACCAGCAGGCTGGCGAAGATGAGTTCGGGCACGGAGCGCAGCAGGTTGAACAGCAGCCGCAGCGGCCAGCAGTGGCGCGCGAGGCAGGCCAGCGGCAGGGCCAGCAGGGCGCTGAAGAGGGTGCTTAGCAGCGCCATCTGCACCGTATCGAGCAGGCCCATAGCCACTGTCTTGAGGAAGAGCCATGACCAGTCCGGTCGCAAAAACTCCCCCAGGAAGGTGCCCAGGCCCCCCAGTGAGAAGCTCAGCATGCGCCAGTCGAGCTGATACAGCGCGAGGACAGCGGCCAGCCCCAGGCAGATCAGCAACAGCAGGCCGGGGGAGCGGCTGTGGCGCAGCCAGGCGCTGAGGCCATCCGCGAGCGTCACCAGCAGGATGAAGGCCAGCAGCAGGGTCACCACCTCGCCACCGGCAAACATGCGCAGGGAGAGTTCGAGCTGCTGACCGAGCCCGCCGGCGCCGACGAAGCCCATGATGACGGAGGCGCGCAGGGCGCACTCCCAGCGGTAGACGGTGTAGGAGAGCAGTTCCTGACGCACCGCAGGCAGCACGCCGTACCAGAGCGCCTGCAGCCGGCCGCTACCGCCCAGCAGCAGGGCGCGGGCCGGTTGCAGGGCACCGCTCTCCATGATCTCGTTGTAGACCTTGGCCAGCATGCCGCCGTAGCTGACGGCGATGGCCAGGATGGCGGCGAGCGGCCCGAGCCCCGACAGACGCACGAACAGTAGCGCCCAGATGAGCTCGGGCAGGCTGCGCAGCACGATGGCGACGAGGCGCGAGAGGGCCCGCAAGGCGCCGCGCAGCGGGCTGGGCACCGGCCCCAGTTCGGCCAGCGACAGGGCGCGGGAGCCGAGCAGGGCGAACGGCACGCCGAGCAGCAGGGCGCCCGCCAGTCCCAATGTCGCCACCGCCAGACTCTCCAGGGTCGCGGTCAGGGTCAGGACGAGGAAGTCCCGATCCATGCGGGGCGGCCAGCTGGTGGCGAGGAAGTTGCCCATCTGCCGCCAGCTCTGGCCGTCGAACAGGCCGAGCCAGCCGTCGGCCTGTTGCCACAGGCTGTAGCCGATGAGCAGCAGCAACCAGGGCAGGGGATGGCGCCAGCGGCTAGTCAAATTGAACACGCCGCCGCCTCGTCATCACCGGCGTAGAGCTCGGCCAGCATGGCCGGGGTGACGGCCGCCGCCGGACAGTCGAACAGCACTCGCCCCTCCCGCAGGCCGATGATGCGGGGGAAACGGCCGAGCGCCAGCTCGACCGCATGCAGGTTGGCGATGAGTGTGCTGCCCCGGGCGCGGGCCTGTGCCAGCAGGGCATCCAGGCTGCCTTGGGCGAGCACGGGATCGAGGGCGGAGACGGGCTCGTCCGCCAGGATCAGATCCGGCTGCTGATAGAGCACCCGTGCGATGCCGACCCGCTGCAACTGGCCACCGGAGAGCTCGCCGCAGCGCTGTTGCCACTTGTCGGCGAGGCCGAGGCGCGCCAGCTCGGCTAGCGCGCCTTCGGGGTCGCAGGGGCGCAGCAGGGAGAGTAAGGAACGGCCGAGGGACCACTGACCGAGCCGGCCGGCCAGCACGGCGGTCACCACCTGCTGGGAGGCGGGCAGCGGCGGTTGCTGCCAGACCATGCCGATCCGGCTGCGCAGCCGCTGGCGGTCCCGGGTGGAGAGGGTCCAGGGATCCTGGTCCCAGAGGGTGAGCCTGCCTTCGCCGCGCAGCTCGGTGCCGAGCAGCCGCAGCAGGCTGGTCTTGCCCGCGCCGCTCGGCCCTATGATGGCCACGCACTCGCCTGCCGTTATCTGCAGGTTGAACGGCTGCAGGATGCGGCTCTGGCCGAGCCGCAATCCTTCCCCGTCCAGCGCGACGGCGATCACTTCAGCAGGCCGGCCTGGGTGGCGGCGGCTTCGATGCCCAGGTAATTCTCGGGCTTGGTCTCGATGAAGCGGGTAGCGCGTTGCAGCTTGAGGATCTCGGCCTGGGCGGGCACCGCCGGATCCAGGCTGAGGAAGGCTTGCTTGATCTTCTCTTGCAGGGCCGGATCCATATCACCGCGTACTGTCCAGTTGTAGTCAAAGTAGGTCGGGGTGGTCCAGATCACCTTGACCTTGGTGGTGTCGACCTTGCCCTCTTCCACCAGTTTCTCCCACACGGAGGCATTGAGCGCACCGGCCGGCACCTTGCCGGAGGCGACCCAGGCGACGGTGGCGTCGTGGGCGCCGGAGAAGGCGACGTGGGCGAAGTCACGTTCCGGGTTGATGCCCTGCTCGGCCAGGAAGTGGCGTGGCATCAGGTGACCGGAGGTGGAGGAGGGGGAGCCGAACGCGAAGTCCTTGCCCTTGGTGTCGGCCAGGGTCTTGATGCCGCTGTCGGCATTGGCGATGAACTTGGAGGTGAACTGGGCATCTTCCTGACGCTGCACCAGGGGTACCACCTTGTCGGCACGGCGGTGTGCCTGCACATAGGTGAAGCCCCCGAGCCAGGCCATGTCCAGCTTGCCGGCGGCCAGCGCCTCGACCACGGCGGCGTAGTCGTTGACCGGCACGAACACCACCTCGCGGCCTGTTTTCTCGGCCAGGTAGTCACCCAGGGGGGCAAACTTGCGCTGCAGCTCGGTGGGGGCTTCGTCCGGGATGGCGGAGACCCGCAGCGGTTCGGCGGCGACGGCGCTCAGGCTGGCGAGCAGGGTGGTGAGGGCGAATATCCATCTGGAGGTCATGAGTGGTTCCTTGTGGTCTGGCGTTCGAACAAGCGAAAGGTCCGACGGGGGCCGGACCTTTCAGGTGAGTCATGGTAGGGGGCCATCGGCGCAGTGCGCAAGATGGGACACTCAAAAAGGCGTCTTATACCCCGACGTGGAAGGCCTGCTTGAGGTTGCGAATGAAGTCCGCATCCCGGCAGAGGGTCTTGCCCGGGCTGTCGGATATCTTGGCGACCGGGCCGCCGTTGCACTCCATCAGCTTGAACACGATGTTCATCGGGCTGACGCCGGGCAGATCGCAGGTGAGCTTGGTGCCGATGCCGAAGCTGGTGTTGATGCGGCCGCGGAAGTGGCGCAGCAGCTCGACGGCCTTGTCGAGGTTGAGCCCGTCGGAGAAGACCAGCGTCTTCTCGGCAGGGTCGATGCCGAGCCGCTGATAGTGGCTGATGGCTTTCTCGCCCCACACCACGGGATCACCGGAGTCGTGGCGCAGCCCCTGGTAGCGGCTCGCCAGCTCGAAGTCGAAGTCACGCAGGAAAGCATCCATGGTGATGCAGTCGGTGAGCGCGATACCGAGGTGGTTGGTGAATTCGTCCAGCCAGCTGGTGAGGGCGGCGCGCTGGCTGAGCTCCAGCGGGAAGCCGAGCTGCTGGTGGGCCTGGAACCACTCGTGAGCCTGGGTACCCACCGCGGGCAACCGGTACTTCTGGGCCAGCAGGTAGTTGCTGGTGCCGCGAAACGCCGGCAGCCGCTCTTTGAGACGACCCACCACGGCGTCTTGTACCGCGAGGGAGAAGCGGCGACGGGTGCCGAAGTCGATGAGGTTGAACTCGCTCATCTCCTCCCGGCTCAGCTCCCGCTCCAGCTTGTCGATCTTCTGATCGAGCCGCTCCAGTGCCTGGCTGACACCGAACTGGGGATAACGGAAGCGGTTGCGCATCTCGCTGATGATGGCGAGCACCGGGATCTCCCACAGGATCACGTCCTGCCAGGGGCCTTCGACCCGCACATTGATGCGGCCATCCTGCTCGAACACCTTGAGCAGGGAGGCGTCCAGCGGCTTGCGGCGCAGGTGGTCCAGGTAGTCGGGCGTGAAGAATGGGCGTTCGGCCAGGAAGTCGAGTTCGGACCGGGTCAGGCGCAGGGAGCCGGCGAGGCGCAGTTGTTCCTCGATCTGGCCCATCATGGGCAGCAGATCTTCTTCGTTGCGGCTGTGGAACTCGGCGACGACGTCGGCATCCGGATAGCGATGGAACACCGCCTGCTGCATGTGCAGCTTGTAGGCATCGGTGTCGAGCAGGCTGTGGAGGATGGGAGGCATATCAGGCTCCTGTGATGAGTGCTGCGCGGGCAACGCACTCTGGCTGCATCTGTGACGGGTGGGCGCCGGTGTCGGGTGGGCAGTGGAAAATGGAAGGCATGTCAGGCATCCAGCAGGCGTTGAATGTCGGCCAGGGTCTGGGCCAGCTCGGCGCCGGCCTCGATCATCCGGGTGCGGGCCTGGTCGATTGTCTCGGGGGCGATGCCGCGGCAGGCGTCGAGGTGGACGATGACCCGGAAACCGGCGCGACGCAGTTGCAGCACGCTGGTTTTGACGCAGTAGTCGGTGGCGAGGCCGCCGACCAGCACGGTAGTGACGTCGCGGGCTTGCAGAAACTCGATGAGCCCGGTGCTGCGCAGTTCCGCCAGGTCGTGATAGCAGACGCCATAGGGATGCAGGTCCGGCTCGACCCCCTTCCAGACGAAGAAGTCGTAGTCGATGGGGGCGGGCAGGCCGTCGAGCAGCTCGAACCCAGGGGTGCCGGGCACGCAGTGGGCCGGCCAGGTGAGATCGGCATTCGCCAGAGCAAGGGGTTGCAACATGGCGCCGGGTTCGGTCACCACCCAGGGGGCGTTCGCGGGGTGGGCATCCTTGCTGCCGGTTCGCAGGGTGGCGAGGGCAGCCTGGGCATTGAGCGCCGCCACTATGGTATCCCCGCCAGCGACGGGCAGCTCGTTCGGGCAGAGGGGGGTGAATCCCTTCTGCGCATCAATATCCAGGCTGGCGATGATTCCCATGGATGGCTCCTTCACATAATATTCTTGTGATATTATCTACCAAACATTATTAGAAGGCGAGCAGGTCGACCAGGATGCCGAGAATGAGTCTGGATATGGTGGTGCTGCGGTTGCGCGAGGAGCGGCTCGAGCTGCTTCTCGAGACCCGGGATCGCCCCCCCTTTGCCCACTGCTGGCAGTTGCCGGCCCTGCGCATCGACGAGACCCGGGATCGGGATCTGGACGCGGCTCGCCATCGCCTGCTGGCAGAGTGGGGGCTGGAGCACTGCTACAGCGAGCAGGTCTGTACCCTCGGCAACCTGGAGCGGGATCCCCGCGGCTGGTCCACCACCCTCGTCTATCTCTGTCTGGCGGATCCCGATGGGGGGGCGGTGCGCGGTCGCTGGCATCCTCTGGACGATCTGCCCGGCCTGCAACTCGCCTTCGATCACGGCAAGCTGGTCGCCATGGGGCTGGAGCGGCTGCGCATCAAGAGCCGTTACAGCACCCTGCCGCTGCATCTGCTGGGGGCAGAATTCACCCTCTCCGAGGTGCAACGGGCGTTCGAGATCGTCCTGCAGACCCCCATGAACACGGCCGCATTTCGCAAGCGGCTCCACCGTGCCGACATCCTGGTGGACACAGGGCGCAAGCGCACCGGCAAGCAACGTCCCGCCATCCTCTATCGGCTGGAGACCCCCTGCTGCGTCATGTTCGATCAGGTGATGCACGGTGCGGAAGCATAAGCCGATGTCTGCGAAAGCCGGATTGTCACCCCATAGCGGGTCTGGCGCACTGGCACCTCACACAGGAAGTGAAAGCATGGGAGAGACGGGAATGCACAAGGTGCTGGTGAGCGCCTGTCTGCTGGGGCAGCCAGTGCGTTACGACGGCCAGAGCAAGGGGATTGTCAGCGACTGGCTGCAGGCGCTGGGAGCCGAGGGGCGGGCACTGGCCTTCTGCCCCGAGGTGGCGGGTGGCCTGCCGACGCCACGCCCCCCTGCCGAGCGCCAGGGGGAGCGGGTGGTTACCGAAAGCGGGCTGGATGTGACGGCCGAGTTCGATCGGGGCGCCGCCCTTGCGCTGGCCCTCTGTCAGCAGCAGGACATTCGCTTCGCCCTTCTGAAGGAGGGGAGCCCCTCCTGCGGCAGCGGTCGCATCTACAATGGCCGCTTCGAAGGGGTTTCACTGGCGGGAGAGGGCAAGACCACGGCTTTGCTGCGCCGCCATGGCATCGCGGTGTTCAGCGAGGATCAGCTGCCCGAGCTGGCCTCGGCGCTCGCCTTGGCTGCCTGCGGATCGGTCTGAGCCGCCGCATCGGCCGCCTGCCACTGCGCCAGCATGTCGTCTTTTTCCTTCCAGCGTGCGTTCAGCCACTCCTGGAAACCGCGTTTGAACTGCTTGTCGTTGAAGTAATCCCCCACCAGTTGCTCGTCCACCGGCAGCTCCTCGATCCGCACCCGGATGCGCTTCATCTTCCCCATCAGGAAATCCTTGAAGGGGGTGTCGGGGTTGTCCGGGTAGCTGATGGTGACGTTGATCAGGCTGTCGAACTGATCGCCCATGGCTGCCAGGGTGAAGGCGAGTCCTGCCGCCTTGGGGGGCATGAGATGGCGATAGCGGGAGCGGGCGGCCTCGCGCTTCTGATCGGTGAAGCGGGTCCCCTCCACAAAGTTGATGACGGTGGTGGGAATGTGGCGAAACTTCTCGCAGGCGTTGCGGGTGGTCTCGATATCCTTGCCCCGCAGATGCGGATTTCTTAACAGAAACTCTCTCGAATAGCGGCGCATAAAGGGCATGTCCAGCCCCCAGCACGCGAGCCCCAGCAGCGGGATGTAAATGAGCTCGTGCTTCATGAAGAACTTGGGCACCGGCAGACGATTGCGAAACAGGTGGCCGAGCACCACGATATCGGTCCAGCTCATGTGGTTGCTGATAATGAGATACCAGCCATCCTTGCGCAGCCGGGTATTGTCCTCAATCTGCCAGTCGATGCGGGTAGTGAGGCGGATCACCAGGGCGTTGCAACCGAGCCACAGGCCCATGAAGCGATTGTTGAGCCGGCTGCAGGCGCGACCAAAGGCCGGCACGGGCAGCAGCAGTTTGGCCAGAGAAACCAGCAGGATCAGGCTGGCACACAGGGCGGTAAACAGTATGGTCAGGCCGGCGCTGATGAACAGCACCAGGGGGCCCGGGAGCAGGTTTGGCATGAGTGTCTTACTGCGTCTTGTCCGCCAGCAGCTTATCCAGGGTCTGGTCCTTCTCGTGCCAGATCCCGTTCAACCACTGTTGAAACTCTTGTTGGAACTCGGGGTCATTGAAGTAATCCCCCACCAGATTGCATTCGATCGGCAGAAAGCGGACCCGAACCTTGATCTCCTTGACCCGACCGCACATGAAGTCCCAGTAGCTGGGGACGCCGCCGGGATAGGCGATGGTCACATCCACCAGCTTGTGCAGTTGATCCCCCATGGCCGCCAGGGTGAAGGCGATGCCCCCTGCTCTCGGGTGCAGCAGATGACGATAGGGTGCCCCTTGCCTGTCGTGCTTGCCGATGGTGAAGCGGGTCCCTTCCACGAAGTTCATCACACTCACCGGCATATGGCGGAAACGGGCACACGCCTGGCGCGTGGTCTCTATGTCTTTTCCCTTCAGATGCGGCTTCTTTTCCAGCAACTTGCGCGAATATCGCCGCATGAAGGGGAAATCCAGCGCCCACCAGGCCAGGCCGAGAAAAGGTACCCAAATCAGTTCTTTCTTAAGGAAAAACTTCAGGAAGGGGATTTTTTGATTAAAAATCCGCTGCAATACCAGTATGTCGACCCAGGATTGGTGGTTGGCAATCACCATATACCACTCATTCCGGCGCCCTTTGTCCACTCCGACCACATCGAAAGGGGTGTTGATGATGGTTTTCTGGATCAGATTGTTAAAACCTATCCAGTGGGTGGCGCAGCCGTCCAGGAGGGTGTTGCAGAGACGTCGCGCCCCCTTGAAGGGCAGCAGCAGCTTGATGAGGCCAAGCAGCAGGACGGGGACAAACTAGAACAGGGTGTTGATGAAATAGAGCAGGGTCGAGAGGCTGCCGCGCAGTCGCTCTATCAGCTTGTTGGGCATGGTGGAATCCGTCTTCGTATCGGTGGATGGCAACCAAGTGGTCAGATCTGTTGCCATAATATCAGCCGGCCCACGACTAGACCATGGTGGCGCCCTTTCCGGGTCGGGTGGTGGCTGCTGTCGTTCCCCCGCTCACTGGCCCCCGCGCAGCCGCGACAACAGCCTATCCATGGCACGATAGCCCAGGGCTTCGATCAGATGCGCTCTCTCGATGGTGACGTGTCCCGCCAGATCGGCGATGGTGCGCGATACCCGCAGGATGCGGTGCCAGGCCCGGATGCTGAGCCCCAGCTTCTGGATGGCACCTTCCAGAAACTCGGCATCCTGTGGCGATAATCTGCAAACATCTTCGATTTCACGACTATCCAGCAGGTTGTTGAGTTTTCCGCTGCGACTCAGCATGCGCTCTCGCGCCCCCAGCACCCGTTCGCGTATCTGCTGGCTCGATTCCCCCCGCTCCGCCTTGCCGGTCAGGCTCCCCCTGGGCAAGAGCGGGACCTCTACCGTCAGATCGAACCGGTCGAGAAAGGGGCCGGAGAGCTTGCCCAGATAGCGCAGAATCTGATCCGGGCTGGAGCGGGTCTGGCCGTCGCCATAATGGCCGCAGGGGCTGGGATTCATGGCACCCACCAGCTGGAAGCGGGCGGGAAAATCCACCTGGCGGGCGGCACGACTGATGGTAATGTGCCCGGTCTCCAGCGGTTCGCGAAGGGAATCGAGCACCTTGCGCTCGAACTCCGGCAGTTCATCCAGAAACAGGACCCCGTTGTGGGCAAGGGAAATTTCGCCAGGCCTGGGATGGGTACCCCCGCCCACCAGCGCCACCGCCGAGGCGCTGTGATGGGGCGTGCGATACGGCCTGTGGTGCCAGTGGCCGGCGCGGGGGGTGAGGCCGCCGATGGAGTGGATGGCGGCGGTCTGCTGCGCCTCCTGTTCGCTCAGCGGTGGCAGAATGCCGGGCAGACGGCTGGCCAACATGCTCTTGCCGGTGCCGGGGGGGCCGATGAACAGCAGGTTGTGGCTGCCAGCTGCGGCGATCTCCAGCGCCCGCTTCGCCTGGGACTGACCGATCACATCCTGCAGATCCGGCACGTCGTGCAGGGTCTCCGCGCTCTGGGGTTCCGGCAGCGGCAGTTCGTACTGGCCCGCCAGCCAGGCGGTGACCGCCAGCAGCTGGTGGGCGGTGCGCACCTCGGCATCCTGTATGAGGGAAGCCTCCGGACCGTTCTCCCGTGGGACCAGCAGGGTGCGCCCTGCGTCGCGGCAGGCGAGCACCGAGGGGAGCACCCCAAGCACGGGGCGGATCTCGCCCGTCAGGGCCAATTCCCCTAAAAATTCGTGATCGAGCAGGTATCTTGCGGGTATCTGCTTGGATGCGGCGAGAATGCCGATGGCGATGGCCAGGTCGAAGCGACCCCCCTCTTTGGGCAGATCCGCAGGGGCCAGGTTGACCGTGATGTGTTTGCTCGGGAACTCGAAATTGCCGTTGAGCAGGGCGCTGCGCACCCGATCCCGCGACTCCTTCACCGAGGTTTCCGGCAGCCCCACCATGTTGAAGGCGGGCAGGCCGTTGGAGAGGTGCACCTCCACCGTGACTTGCGGCGCCGCTATCCCCAGGCTGGCACGGCTATAAACAACAGCTAATGACATAAATACCGTCCTTGGTTTGATGTATATGCTGGTTAACCGTTTTTAATTAGTTTTTTGTTCCAGTTGTCAGGTTTCAGAGCAGTCAAAATCAGAGTCTTGTCAGGTAAAAAGTGCTTGCCCAATAAAAATCACCGTGCTAGTTCTAATAGCCATTCGCGGCAAGCTCCGCTCCCATTTCACAGGATTTCCGGTTGTAACTATGAACATGGCCTCCCGTTTCGTCAGCATTATTGTGGTCCTAGTGGTGATTATTATCTCACCGCTCGGGGCTCGTTTGGCTGCACGGAACAAGGGATAGACCCACCACCGGACAGAACGAAACAAGCGACCCCCGAGCCTCACGGCCCGGGGGTTTTTTTTCGACCAAAGGACAGGATTTTCCACATGAACGGCGCGCAGTTTTTGGTACAGGCTCTCAAGAAACAGGGTGTGACCCAGGTGTTTGGTTACCCGGGCGGGGCCATCATGCCGGTCTATGACGCCCTGTATGACGGTGGCCTGGCCCATCAGCTCTGCCGCCACGAGCAGGGTGCCGCCATGGCTGCGGTGGGTTATGCCCGCGCTTCCGGTCAGGTGGGGGTCTGCATCGCCACCTCTGGCCCCGGCGCCACCAACCTGGTCACCGGCCTCGCGGAGGCACTGCTCGATTCGGTACCGCTGGTGGCCATCAGCGGCCAGGTGCCCTGCGCCGCCGTCGGTACCGATGCCTTTCAGGAAGTGGACGTGCTCGGCATGTCCCTCTCCTGCACCAAGCACTCCTTCATGGTGACGGACCCGGCGGATCTGGGACGGGTCATTGCCGAAGCCTTCGCCATCGCCACCGAAGGGCGTCCGGGTCCCGTGCTCATCGACCTGCCCAAGGATGTGCAGCTGGCCGCCGTTCCCTCTCAAAGCCCGCTGTTTGCAGTGGAGGAACCCGAACCCCTGAATCCGGCCGAACTGACGGTCGCCCGTACCCTGCTGGCCGGTGCTGAGCGTCCGGTACTCTACGTCGGCGGCGGGGTGGGCATGGCCAATGCCGAGCAGCAGCTGCGCGACTTTGCCGCCACCACGGGGATGCCGGCGGTCACCACCCTCAAGGGGATAGGTGCCCTCGACCCCGACAGCCCCGTTTATCTGGGCATGCTCGGCATGCACGGTACCAAGGCCGCCAACCTGGCGGTACAGCAGTGCGATCTGCTGGTGGTGGTAGGCGCCCGTTTCGATGATCGGGTGACCGGCAAGCTGGAGGAATTTGCCCCCGAGGCGAAGGTGATCCACCTGGATGTGGACGCCGCCGAGTTCGGCAAGCGTCGCGCCGCCGATGTGGGGATCACCACGGATCTCAAGCGTGTGCTGCCCGCCCTGGCGATGACGCTGACCCTCGACCCCTGGCGCGAGCACTGCGCCACCATGGCTCGGGAATACGCCTTCCGCTACGACCATCCGGGTCAGGCCATCTACGCCCCGGCCCTGCTCAAAGAGCTTTCAAGCCAGCTGCCGGAGACCAGCGTGGTGGCCTGCGACGTGGGTCAGCACCAGATGTGGGTGGCCCAGCACATGCGTTTCACCAGCCCGCGCAACCACCTGTCCAGTGCCGGCCTCGGCACCATGGGCTTCGGCCTGCCCGCCGCCATCGGCGCCAAGATGTCGCGCCCCGATGACGAGGTGGTGCTGGTGAGCGGTGACGGCTCCTTCATGATGAACGTGCAGGAGCTCGGCACCATCCGCCGCGCCCGGCTCAAGGTGAAGATGGTGCTGCTGGACAACCAGCGCCTCGGCATGGTGCGTCAATGGCAGGAGCTGTTCTTCGACGGTCGCTACAGCGAGACCAATCTGTCCGACAACCCCGATTTCGTCGCCCTGGCTGCCGCCTTCGGTATCCCCGGCGAGACCATCACATGTAAAGAAGAGATAGGTCCGGCACTGGATCGCCTGCTGGCGAGCGAGAGTGCCTATCTGCTGCATGTGGCTATTTCAGAGGAAGAAAATGTCTGGCCCCTGGTTCCGCCAGGAGTCGCCAACCACAAGATGATGGAGCAACGCCCATGAACCAGCTCAATACCAGCACCCTGGAAATCCATGCCCAACCCAGACCCGAAGTGATGGAACGGGTGCTGCGGGTGGTCCGTCACCGCGGTTTCAATCTCTGCGCCCTCAACATGGAGCAGGATTGCCAACAGCTGCGGATCACGGTTACTGTCGAATCGGTACGTCCCATCCAGCAGTTGTGGAGCCAGCTGGTGAAGCTGGTGGATGTCTCCCGGGTCGATGCACTGGAACAGCAACCCCGGATCAGAGCTTAAGGAGCCAAGCCAATGTCACAGCCTTCCCAATCCGCCGCCCACCCCCAATACATCTGGTTCAACGGCAAGCTGGTCCCCTGGCAGGATGCCCAGGTGCATGTCATGAGCCATGCCCTGCACTACGGATCCTCGGTGTTCGAGGGGGTGCGGGCCTATGACACTCCCAAGGGGACTTGCATCTTCCGCCTGCAGGAGCACACCCGCCGCCTGTTCGACTCCGCCAAGATCTACTGGATGGACGTCCCCTACAGCGAGTCTGAGGTGAATGAAGCCTGCCGCACCGTGGTGCGCGAGAACGGCCTGAAGAGCGGCTACCTGCGCCCGCTGGCCTTTGTCGGCAACGTGGGGCTGGGGCTGCATCCGCCGCTGGATGCCAAGGCCGACCTCATGGTCGCGGCCCTGCCCTGGGGCGCCTACCTCGGTGAAGAGGGGTTGAAAAACGGAGTGGATGTGTGCGTCACCTCCTGGAACCGGCTCGCTCCCAACACCATCCCGACCGGTGCCAAGGCGGGGGGCAACTATCTCTCTTCCCAGCTCATCAGCCGCGAGGCCAAGCGCAACGGCTTCGCCGAGGGGCTGGCGCTGGATGTGAACGGCTATCTGAGCGAAGGGGCGGGGGAGAACCTGTTTCTGGTGAAGAACGGCGTGCTGTTCACCCCGCCCGCCACCGCCGCCATCCTGCCCGGCATCACCCGCGACACCATCATGACGCTGGCGCGCGACTTGGGTTACGAGGTACGCGAGCAGGCGCTGCCCCGTGAAGCGCTGTACGTCGCAGACGAAATCTTCATGACCGGCACCGCCGCCGAGGTGACCCCGGTGCGCTCGGTGGATCGGATGAAGGTGGGCGCCGGTTGCCGTGGCCCGGTGACCGAGCAGTTGCAGAACGCCTTCTTCGGCCTGTTCAACGGCAAGACCGAAGACAAGTGGGGCTGGCTGACGCCGGTCAACGACTGATGATAGCGGGGAGGCGTCACGCCTCCCCGAGTCGCTTCCGGTGAAGGCTCCCCGAGGTGCCTTCACCAGGATCGATTCCCGATCCGCGAATCACACATTCATGTTGAAAGACAATGCGCCCCAGGGGCATTCAGGGAGTAGAGACAATGCCGAAGTTGAGATCCGCCACCACCACCCACGGACGTAACATGGCCGGGGCCCGCGCCCTCTGGCGTGCCACCGGCATGACCGATCAGGATTTCGGCAAGCCCATCATCGCCGTGGTCAACTCTTTCACCCAGTTCGTGCCGGGCCACGTCCACCTCAAGGATCTGGGCCAGCTGGTCGCCCGCGAAATCGAGGCGGCTGGCGGGGTCGCGAAGGAGTTCAACACCATCGCCGTGGATGACGGCATCGCCATGGGCCACGGTGGCATGCTCTATTCCCTGCCGTCCCGCGAACTCATCGCCGACTCGGTGGAGTACATGGTCAACGCCCACTGTGCCGACGCCATGGTCTGCATCTCCAACTGCGACAAGATCACCCCGGGGATGCTGATGGCTGCCCTGCGCATCAATATCCCGGTCATTTTTGTCTCCGGCGGTCCCATGGAAGCGGGCAAGACCAAGCTCTCCGACCAGATCATCAAGCTGGATCTGGTGGACGCCATGATCCAGGGCGCCGACCCCAAGGTCTCCGATGCACAGAGCGATCAGATCGAGCGCAGCGCCTGCCCCACCTGCGGCTCCTGCTCCGGCATGTTCACCGCCAACTCCATGAACTGCTTGACCGAGGCACTGGGTCTCTCCCAGCCGGGCAACGGCTCCCTGCTGGCAACCCACAGCGACCGCGAGCAGCTGTTCAAGCTGGCGGGCCAGCGTATCGTCACTCTGGCCAAGCGCTGGTATGAGCAGGACGATGCCTCGGCACTGCCGCGCAACATCGCCACCAAGGCGGCGTTCGAGAACGCCATGGCGCTCGACATCGCCATGGGCGGCTCCACCAACACCGTGCTGCACCTGCTGGCGGCAGCCCAGGAGGCGGGCGTCGACTTCACCATGGCCGACATCGACCGCATGTCCCGCAAGGTGCCCCAGCTGTGTAAGGTGGCGCCTTCCACCCAGAAGTACCACATGGAAGATGTGCACCGCGCCGGCGGCGTGGTCGCCATCCTGGGTCAGCTGGAAAAAGCGGGCCTGGTGCACGGCGATGCCCGCAACGTGCTGGGCACCTCCCTGGTGGAGCTGCTGGCCGAATATGACGTCAGCCGCAGCAATGACAAGGGGGTTCACGACTTCTACCGTGCAGGCCCTGCCGGCATCCGTACCACCAAGGCGTTCAGTCAGGATTGCCGCTGGCCCGAGCTGGATCTGGACCGCGCCGAGGGGTGCATCCGCTCCTTCGATCACGCCTACAGCCAGGAAGGTGGCCTGGCGGTCCTCGCTGGCAACCTCGCCCTCAACGGGGCCATCGTCAAGACCGCCGGGGTGGACGAGGAGAACCTCACCTTCCGCGGCCCGGCCCGGGTATTCGAGAGCCAGGAGAGCGCGGTGAGCGGCATTCTGGACGGCACGGTGAAAGCCGGTGAAGTGGTGGTGATCCGCTACGAGGGCCCGAAAGGGGGCCCCGGCATGCAGGAGATGCTCTATCCCACCACCTATCTGAAATCCATGGGATTGGGCAAGGCGTGTGCCCTCATCACCGACGGTCGCTTCTCCGGCGGTACCTCGGGTCTCTCCATCGGTCATGTCTCCCCGGAGGCGGCCTCTGGCGGCACTATCGGTCTGGTAGAGGATGGCGACATCATCAACATCGACATCCCGGCCCGCAGCATGGTGCTGGAGGTGGCCGACAGCGTGCTGGCCACCCGTCGCGCCGCCGTCTCTGCCCGTGGCTGGAAGCCGGTCGATCGTCAGCGCGAGGTCTCCTTTGCCCTGCGCGCCTACGCCATGTTCGCCACCAGCGCCGACAAGGGCGCGGTGCGCGATCGCACCCTGCTGGGGGAGTGAGAGAATGAACTGTCATGATATGGGCGCATTGCGCGCCCTTCGCCACGAGACGGGGGTATAAACCATGGTCTCTGCGGCGGATTATCTACGCAAGGTGCTGCTCTCCCCCGTCTACGAGGCGGCGCGGGTCACCCCCTTGCAAACCCTGAAGAAACTCTCCGAGCGGCTTGGCAATCACGTCAGCCTGAAGCGGGAGGATCTGCAACCGGTTCACTCCTTCAAGCTGCGCGGCGCCTACCACAAGATCGCCACCCTGACCCAGGAGCAGAAAGAACGCGGCGTCATCGCCGCCTCTGCCGGCAACCACGCCCAGGGGGTCGCCCTGTCGGCCGCCAAGCTCGGCATCAAGGCGATCATCGTGATGCCCAAGACCACGCCGGACATCAAGATCGACGCGGTGCGCCGTCAGGGCGGCAACGTCATGCTGTTTGGCAACAGCTTCGATGAGGCCTACGGCGAGAGCCGCCGCCTCGCCGAGTTGGAGGGCTACACCCTGATCCCGCCGTTTGACGACGTCGAGGTGATCGCCGGGCAGGGCACCATCGGCAAGGAGCTGCTGGAGCAGGATACCCACCTCACCCACGTCTTCGTGCCGGTGGGCGGCGGCGGCCTGGCCGCCGGGGTGGCGGTCTACATCAAGCAGCTGCTGCCGGATGTGAAGGTGATCGGGGTGGAGGCGGAGGGCTCCGCCTGCCTCAAGGCGGCGCTGGCGGCTGGCGAGCCGGTCAATCTGGACCGGGTCTCGCTGTTTGCGGACGGGGTGGCGGTCAAGCGCATCGGTGAGGAGACCTTCCGGCTGTGCAACCAGTATCTGGACGAGGTGGTGACCGTCTCCAACGACCAGATCTGCGCCGCACTGAAAGACATCTTCGATGACTGCCGCGCCATCGCCGAGCCATCGGGGGCCTTGTCGCTGGCCGGCCTCAAGGCCTACAGCGAGCGGGAGCAGGTGAAAGGGGGGCGGATGGCGGCCATTCTGTCCGGCGCCAACGTCAACTTCCACAGCCTGCGTTACGTGTCGGAGCGCTGCGAGATCGGCGAGAAGCGCGAGGGCATGCTGGCGGTGACCATCCCCGAGCGCAAGAGGGCCTTCCTCGACTTCTGCCGTCAGCTGGGGCCCCGCATGGTGACCGAGTTCAACTACCGCTATGCGGACGCGGAGCAGGCGTCGCTGTTCGTCTCGGTGCGCCTCACCGGCGGTGACGAGGAGCTCGGCCAGATCATCGATCAGCTCGGTGGCAACGGCTACCCGGTGGTCAACATGACCGAGAGCGAGCTGGCCAAGAACCACGTGCGCTACATGATTGGCGGCCGCCCGGCCCGGCCCCTCGGTGAACGGCTCTACAGCTTCAAGTTTCCGGAGCAGCCGGGGGCCCTGATGCGCTTCCTGGAGACCCTCGGCTGTCGCTGGAACATCAGCCTGTTCCACTACCGCAACCACGGTGCCGACTACGGCCGGGTGCTCTGTGCGTTCGAGCTGCCGGACGAGGACGTGGCCGCCTTCCACGACTACCTGCACGAGATTGGCTACGGCTGGAAAGAGGTGAGCGAGGATCCCGCCTACCGCCTGTTCCTGGCGAGCCAGGGCAGCCAGTGAGCCATCCCCTTGCCAGATGAAAAACGAAGAGCCCGGCTCTTCGTTTTTTTATGGGCAACGCGCCGGCCCCCATGATTGGGGGCACGGTGGCTGATAATGTCGCCAATATCACACTCCTGAGACCCTGGTCGTTTGAGGCTGGTTGCAGATGGGATAATCTGAATGCGGGGCTTGGGTTCAGGGCCCCGTCAGGGAAGAGAGACGCAGCCGCGTCATAACAATTCATTGCAGGGGCTCATCCATGAACAGATCTATGCTCGCCGTCCTGATCGGCGCTTTGATGGCAACAGGGACGGTGCAGGCTGCCGCCCAGGACAACACCTGGTATGTCGGCGGCAAGGCCGGCTGGTCAAATTATTACGGGGTGGATTACAACGCTCAGGTCGAAGAGCTGTTCGATGCGACCAAGGTGAACGAGAACAGCGATGATCTCGGTCTGGGGCTGTTTGCCGGTTATCAGGTGAACAGAAACGTGGCGGTTGAGCTCGGCTATGACTGGCTCGGCAAGTATCAGGTGGACAAGCACTACTCGGGCAACGGGGTTGATTTCGCACTCGATGGCGAGGCCAAGGCCCAGATGGTGCAGGCCACCATGAAGATTATCCTGCCTGCAACCTCGGCACTGGATATCTACGGCCGTCTCGGGGGGGCCTATGCCTGGACCGAGAGCTCACTCAACGTCAGGGCCAGCGATGGCACCAGCAGCCTCTCCGAATCCCATGAGGGCAACAAATATCATGGTGCCGCCTTTGTCGGGGCGCTGGGGGTCGAATACGCCATCGACAAGGATTGGGCCGCCCGCCTCGAATACCAGTACACCACCCCCCTTGGGAAGACTTCCCTCGACGAGTCAGGCATCGAGATGGACAACGGCCTGCTGTCGGTCGGCATGCTCTATCGCTTCGGCCAGATCGGCGACGAGCCGGTGGCACCAACGCCTGCGCCCGAACCTGCGCCCGCCCCGGCCCCCGTGCTGGTGGAGAAGCAGTTCAGCCTGGATTCCGATGTGCTGTTCGAGTTCAACAAGGCGACCCTGAAGCCAGCCGCCAGTCAGGCCCTCGACAACCTGTTTGCCCAGATCCTGGCAGCCAATCCGAAAGACGGGGTGGCGACGGTGATCGGTCATACCGACCGCATCGGCTCGGAGGCCTACAACCAGTCCCTTTCCGAACAGCGTGCCCGCACGGTGGCGGATTATCTCATCGCCAAGGGATTGTTTGCCGACAAGGTGCGTGCCGAAGGGCGGGGAGAGTCTTCGCCCGTGACCGGGGGCAGCTGCCCGGATGGCGCCAAGGCGCAGATGATCGCCTGCCTGGCCCCGGATCGCCGGGTCGAGGTGCGCCTGACCGGGGTCTCCCAGGTTGCCGAATAAGCCATCTTTGCCTTGCTATTAAACAACGAGGGGGCCTTGGCCCCCTCGTTGTTTATGTGGGTGTGAGCCGTGACGTTTGCAGCCGCCTGGCGCAATGACTCACCATGATCAGCAGCAAGGCGCCGGGCAGCACTGTTTGCCAGAGGAAAGGCCAGGACTGGGTGGTGAGCAGGATCAACAGTGGATTGGCTCCGGCAGGGGGGTGGATCAGCCCCAGTCCCTGCATGAGTGCAATGGACAGGCCCACACCCAGCGCCAGCTTGAGTTCCATCGGTAGCGGTAGCAATTGCACCACCAACCCCACGGTGGCCGATAACAGGTGGCCTCCCAGCACGTTCTGCGGACGGGCCAGCGGACTGTCCGGCAGGGAGAAGAGCAGCACACAGCTTGCCCCGAACGGTGCCATCAACAGGGTCGACTGCCAGCTCATGTCCAGCCAGCCGAGCAACATTATGGCCAGGCAGGCACCGAGCCCTGCCAGCCAGGCACTTCGCCATCGTCTTGTTTCCATCTCCTGTCTCCTTGTCTGTGCCGGATCACTTGATCCAGCCTGCGACATTAGGTAGACAGATCGGTGTACTTCAAGAGGAAAGTCACCATGAGCGACAAACGGCAACAGCTGATGACGACAGCCTATCGGCTGTTCAATCGTCACGGTTTTCACGCCACCGGCATCGATCGCATCTGGGCCGAGGCGGGCAGTACCAAACGCACCCTCTATCGCCACTTCCCCACCAAGGATGTCTTGATCGAAGCGGTGCTGATGGCACGGGATGCGGAGTTCTTTGCCCTGCTCGATGCCAGGATGGATGGGGTGTCGGGACGGGAGGCCAGGTTGCTGGCACTGCTCGATGGCTTTGCGGACTGGTTTGGCCGCAGCGACTTCTACGGCTGCAACTTCATCAACGCGAGCGCCGAGTTCTCCGATCCTCGCCACCCGGTGCGCAAGCTGGTGGTGGCCCACAAGCGTGCGTTGCTGAACTGGGTCAGGAAGGCCCTCGAATGCACCGAGGTGCAGGCCACCGGGTTATGCCTGCTGTTGGAAGGGGCCGTGGTGATGGCCCACAGCTATCAGCAGCCCCTGGCTCTGGAACAGGCCAGGGTGTTGGCGGAGGCCGTGCTGGCAGAGCCGCGCTAGTTCAGTTCCGTGGGGTCGATATCCAGGCTCCAGCGCACCCGCTTGGTCTCGGGCCACCCCTCCAGCTCCTTCACCGCCCAGTCGAGCAGCTGGGCCAGTGGTGCCCGGCTGGGCCCCTGCACCAGCAGCTGCATGCGAAACTTGCCCGCCTTGCGCTCCATGAAGCCGCTGATGGGCCCGAGCACCTGCACCTGGGGATAGCGGGCGCTGCGCAGGGTATCGGCGAGACGACTGAGGAACAGCTGTACCTCGTCGCGGCCGTTGGCCTCGGCCCGAAACAGCCCCTGATGGCTGAACGGTGGCAGCCCCAGCAGGCGGCGCTCTTTCAGCGCCGTGTCGGCGAAGTGGCCATAGCCGTTCTGGGTCAGATCCTGCAGCAGGGCGTGTTCGGGATGGTGGCTCTGCAGCACCACCAGCCCCGGTTTGCTGGCGCGACCAGCCCGGCCCGCCACCTGGGTGTAGAGCTGGGCCAGCTTCTCGGCGGCGCGAAAATCGGCGCTGAACAGGGCGCCATCCACATCCAGCAGCCCTACCAGGGTCACATCCGGGAAGTGGTGGCCCTTGGCCAGCATCTGGGTGCCGATCAGGATCTTGTACTTGCCCGCCTTGATGTCGCCGAGGTGCGTCTCCAGCTCCCCCTTGCGGCGGGTGTTGTCCCGGTCGATGCGCACCACCGGATATTGCGGGAACACGGTGCCGAGCAGTTGCTCCAGCTGTTCGGTGCCGACCCCGGAGCCGATGAGCTCGCTGCTGCCACACTCGGGACAGTGGTGGGGCAACGGGCGCACGCTGTCGCAGTGGTGGCAGTGCAGCCGTCGCCCGGCCTGATGCCAGGTGTACCAGGCGTCGCAGCGCTCGCAGGCGGCACTCCAGCCGCACTGGTGGCAAATCAGAGCCGGGGCATAGCCACGGCGGTTGAGAAACAGCATCACCTGGTTGCCCGCCGCCAGGTGCTCTGCCATCAGCTGTTCCAGCTGGGGGGAGAGGCCCGCCTGCAGCCGCACGTTCTTGATGTCGAGGATCACCTGGCGAGCGGTCTGGGCGTTGCCGGCGCGGCGAGTGAGAGTGAGGTGGTGATACTTGCCGCTGCGGGCGTTGTGCAGCGTCTCCAGCGACGGGGTGGCAGATCCAAGCAGGATGGGAATGCCGGCGCGATGGGCCCGCATCACTGCCAGATCCCGCGCGTGGTAGCGAAAGCCGTCCTGTTGCTTGAAGGAGCCGTCGTGCTCCTCGTCGATGATGATGATGCCGAGGTCCTTGAACGGCGTGAACACCGCAGATCGGGTGCCGATCAGAATGGCGGCACCGCCGTCGCGGCAGGCGAGCCAGGCATCGAGCCGCTCCCTGTCGTTCATGGCGGAGTTCATCGCCACCACGGGCACGTTGAAGCGGCGCCGGAAGCGGTTGATGGTCTGGGGGGTGAGGCCAATTTCCGGCACCATCACCAGCGCCTGCTTGCCCGCCTTGAGCAGGGGCTCGAGGATGCTGAGGTAAACCTCGGTCTTGCCGGAGCCCGTGATGCCGTCCAGCAGGAAGGCACCGAACTTGTTGCTCTGGCTGGTGACGGCGGCCACCGCCAGCGCCTGCTCGCCGTTGAGGCGCAGCCCCTCACCCGGCTCGAAGCGGGTGGCCCAGTCGCCATCATGGCTCGGCTCCAGCGAGCGCTTCTCCAGCAGTCCCTTCTTCTCCAGCGCGGTGAGGGCCGCGCTCTGGATCTCCTCCTGTTTGAGGGCGGAGGGGGTCTGCGGCCCCTTGCGCAGCAGGGCGAGGGCCTGCTGCTGCTTGGCCGCCCGCTTGAGCTCGTTGAGGTCGATGGCCATGCCCGCATCGGTGGCAAACCAGAACTCCAGCTCCCGATAGGCGGCGGGCTCCCCCTTGCGCACCAGCACCGGCAGGGCGTGGGGCAGTACCTCCCCCAGCGGGTGCTGGTAGTAACCGGCGCTCCAGGCCATCAGCGCCAGAATGTCGGGCCCCAGCACGGGGGCGCTGTCGAGCACCCTCTTCAAGGGCTTTAATTTGTTGCGGGGGACCAGGCTCTCGGTCGGGTGATCCACCACCAGACCGACCAAGGTCTGCGGGCCGAACGGGATCTCGACCCGGCAACCGGGGGCAGGCAAGGGCAGGGGAGAGAGATAGTCGAAATGACGGCGTAACGGCACCGGCACAGCCACACGAACCAGATCCAGCGTTTGGGAAGAATTCACCAGGGGTTGCCTATTTTTTCTGCGAAGCCACTTGCCTGATCTCAGGCGTTTCCTATATTATTCGCAGCCTTTGAAACTGTGTTCAACAATCGTGTGGTGTCCGACAAGAGATCGGATGGCGACACGGCCTGATAATTGAGGTTGTCCATGAAAGCTGGTATCCATCCTGACTACGTAGCCATCACCGCCAAGTGCTCTTGCGGTAACGTCATCAACACCTTCTCTACCATCGGTAAAGATCTGAACCTGGACGTGTGCTCCGAGTGCCACCCGTTCTACACCGGCAAGCAGAAAGAAGTTTCTAGCGGCGGCCGCGTAGACAAGTTCAACAAGCGTTTCGGTGGCTTGACCTCCAAGAAGTAATCTTGCTTCTGAAGAATTCTGAAAAAGGCGCCCATCGGGTGCCTTTTTTATTGGCCGCCATTCTGTAATTCCTCGCTTTGCCCTATGGTGTTGGCTCAACCAAGGGAGAAGAGCCGATGCGCACATGTCTGGTGATGGGAGCTGCCGGGTACATAGGATCCTACCTGGTGCCCCATCTGCAGGGTCTGGGGTACAGGGTCATCGCCGGGGCCCGTCGTCCCTGCCGTCTGCCGGAGGGGGTGGCGTTTCGCCTCGCCGACAGCCTCAAGCCTGCCACCCTGCCCCCTGCGCTGGCGGGGGTCGACACCGTCTTCTATCTGGTACACGCCATGGGGGCGGGGGCCGGTTTTCACCGGCTGGAGCAGCAGGGAGTGAAGAACTTCGCTGCTGCCGCCCGTGCCGCCGGGGTGCGCCGCATCGTCTATCTCGGCGCCATCCAGCCCGAGCCCTGCAACAGTCGCCACCTCAACTCCCGGCGCTACTGTGGCGAGCTGTTTCGCAGCGCAGGGGTGCCCACGGTAGAGCTGCGTGCCGGCATCATCATAGGCCCCGGCTCGGCGGCGTTCGAGGTGATGCGGGATCTGGTGTACAACCTGCCCATGATGGTGACGCCCAAGTGGGTGCGTTCCCGCACGCCCCCCATCGCCCTCTCCAACCTCTTGCACTATCTGGGCGGGCTGGTGGAAGCCGACGGGGTGGATGGCCAGATCTTCAATGCGGCGGGCCCCGAGCTGCTCAGCTACCAGCAGCAGCTCCAAAAATTCGCCGCCCATATCGGCAAACGCTGCCCCATCATTCCGATCCCCTTTTTGAGCCCCCGGCTCTCCGCCTGGTGGCTGCAGTTCGCCACCTCGGTTCCCCAACCCATCGCCAAGGCGCTGGTGGGGGGGCTCAAGCACGACATCCCGGCGGATGACGGCCCCTTGCGCGCCCTGCTGCCCCAGCATCTGCTCAGCTTCGATGAGGCGCTGGCGGAGAGCCTGGCGCTGGAGCAGAGGCTCGGTGCCGAGCAGCACGGGGAGGAGACGCCCCTTGGTCTGCGTTGGCGCCATCCCGAATATGGCTTCTACGACCGCACCGCCAGCGGGGAGGCGGATTGCCTCGCCGCCCCCGAGGTAGTGTGGCAGGTGCTGCAGCAGCTGGGGGGCGAGCAGCGCTACTTCTACATGAACGAGCTGTGGGTGGTGCGCGAATGGATGGATCACCTGATCGGCGGCCCGGCCCGGACCCGGGGACGCACCAACCCGGATCGCTTCGTGAAGGGGGACATGCTGGACTCCTGGCAGATCCTCGGGGTGGATGAAGGACGCAGGCTGGATCTGCTGTTCAACATGAAGGCCCCCGGCGTCGGTCGGCTGGAGTTCAACATCCAGCCCCTGGAGTCCGGCCTGACCCGGCTGCGGGTGACTGCCCACTGGCATCCGCAGGGGGCCTGGGGGCTGGCCTACTGGCTTGCCATGCTGCCGTTTCACCTCTTCATCTTCCAGGGAATGACGGAGGCCATCGCCCGGCAGGCAGAGGCAAAAGCCGGCATTCCAGTCATGGATTGAAATCGAATCTATAACTAATTGGGTAGTTTTGGGTGGCATGACATGCTACTGATTAGCCTGTCATTGCTATCCAGCGATATTTTATGCTGTGAAAGGGCGGGGGATTTCTTTATGATCCTCAGCCCTCGCCCGCTGGCGAGCCAACGCATCACTCATTCATTTCCGTATCGGGGTCCCCCATGTCCGATCAGCAGCACGATCTCCGCCAACAGGCACTCGACTACCACGCCCAACCTGTCCCGGGCAAAATCGCCATCGCCCTCACCAAGCCCGCCGAGACCGCTCGCGATCTGGCGCTGGCCTACAGCCCGGGCGTTGCCGAACCGGTACGCGAGATCGCCGCCAATCCGGCCGATGCCTACCGTTACACCGGCAAGGGCAACCTGGTGGCCGTCATCTCCAACGGCACCGCCATCCTGGGGCTGGGCAATCTGGGCCCGCTGGCCTCCAAGCCGGTGATGGAGGGCAAGGCCCTGCTGTTCAAGCGCTTTGCCGGCATCGACTCCATCGACATCGAGGTGAAGCACGAGACCAGCGCCCAGTTCATCGATACAGTGGCCGCCATCGCCGACACCTTCGGCGGCATCAACCTGGAAGACATCAAGGCCCCCGAGTGCTTCGAGATTGAAGAGGCGCTGATCGCCCGCTGTGACATCCCGGTGTTCCACGATGACCAGCACGGTACCGCCATCGTCACCGCCGCCGGGCTGCTCAACGCGCTGGAAGTGCAGGGCAAGGAGATTGGCACCAGCCGCATCGTCTGCATGGGCGCCGGCGCAGCCGCCACCGCCTGCATGGATCTGCTGATCAAGTGCGGGGCTGCGCCGCACAACATCTTCATGCTGGACCGCCAGGGTGTGATCCACAGCGGCCGCACCGATCTCAACCAGTACAAGCAGCGTTTCGCCAACGACACCCCCCTGCGCACTCTTATGGATGTCATCGACGGGGCTGACGTCTTCGTCGGCGTCTCCGGCCCGGACGTACTGCCCGCCGAGGCGTTGGCCCTGATGGCCCCCAACCCGGTGATCTTCGCCTGTTCCAACCCGGACCCCGAGATCAAGCCTGCCCTGGCTCACGCAGTGCGCGGGGATCTCATCATGGGAACCGGCCGCTCGGACTACCCGAACCAGATCAACAACGTGCTCTGCTTCCCCTTCATCTTCCGCGGCGCCCTCGACGCCCGTGCCAGCCGCATCAACGATGCCATGAAGATTGCGGCAGTGGAGGCGATCCGTGCTCTGGCCAAGGAGCCGGTGCCCGCCGAGGTGCTGACCGCCGCTGGCGTGAGTGAACTCGCCTTCGGCAAGGATTACGTCATTCCCAAGCCCATGGACGCCCGCCTGCTGCCGCGGGTTGCCCGTGCCGTGGCACTGGCGGCGGTTGCCTCCGGGGTGGCCCGCATCGAACTGCCGGCGGATTACATGCTGGGTTGAGTCACGGCAAGCGCGTAAAAAACAGAAGGGGCCCCCTGTCGGGGCAATGCTGTTCAGATAAGCACATTTTTGACTAATTATTCATAAATGCGACTTGAGTTGGGGGAGCAAGGCTGTTTCCAGTCGATGTTCCTTCAGCCTTTATCCAGCGTGGCTTGCAATAGAAAGAGGGAGGCATCATGCCTCCCTCATTTTTTAGCCCTGATACTACGTGGACTGGAACTCAAATTCTCTTAAGTGAACAGCATTGCCCCTGTCGGGGGCCCCTTTTTCATGGCGGAAGCGGGCAGCTTACTTGGTCTTGGGGGCAACCTTGACGGCCGGCGCCTTGGCGTGGGCAGCCTTGTGATGCTTTTTCACGACCTTGGTCTGGGTGGCGTGGGGAGCGGCGGCCTTGGTCGGGGTGGCGGCCATGGTGAAGCCGGAGGTCAGGGCGAAGACAGCGGCCAGAGTCAGGGGGATCAGCTTGTTCATATTCCAGTTCCTCGTTCGGTTTGATGACATGGAGCGTTTCTCCATGACTTCATCCTAGGGTTGTTCGACCTGCGGTTCAGTGAGCGACTGGTGACGGTTTGTATCCAAATGTACGGGCAGGGTCAGGCAGAAACGGGCACCGCTGCTGCTTGGCAGCAGTTGCACCTCGCCGCCGTGGTGGTGGGCGATGCTGCGCACGATGGCCAGCCCCAGCCCGGCGCCGCCGGTGCGTCTGTCCCGGCTCTGATCCAGGCGCACGAAGGGCTCGAAGATTTGCGGGGCCAGCGCGGGATCGATGCCGGGGCCATCGTCGGCCACCTCCAGCAGATAGTCGTCCCCCTGTCGCGCTATGCAGAGGCTTGCCTGGCTGGTGGCATGGCGCAGGGCGTTGCCGATGAGGTTTTCCAGCGCCCGGTCCAGCAATCGGGTGTCACCGCGCCAGGGTAGGGGCATGGTCGGGCGCACGAAGTCGAGCCGCTTGTCCGGTCGCAGGGCCTGCCAGTCGGCCAGGCGGCTGCCGGCCCAGCTGCCGAGCTCCAGATCGCTGCATTGCAGCGGCAGTTCGGGGCGATCGAGCCTGGCATAGGTCAGCATCTCCTCGATGAGGGCATCGAGGGCGCCGAGGTCCCGCTCCAGTCCCTGCTGCTCCTCGGGTGAGGGAGGCTCGGCCAGCATGGCGAGGCGATAGCGCAGCCGCACCAGGGGGGAGCGCAACTCGTGGGCGATGGCGTCGGTCAACTGCTTGCGACTGGCCAGCATGGCCTGCAACTGCTCCGCCATCTGGTCGAAGGTGCGGCCGACCTGGCCCAGGCTGCTGCCGGGCGGCAAACCGGTGCGACAGGAGAGATCCCCGTCGCCGACCCGGCGGGCGGTCTGTTCGAGCTGTTGCAGGCCGCGCCAGTGTGGGCGAAGCCAGAGCAGGATGGGCAGGCCGAGGGAAAGGCCGATGAGCAGCAACAGCCCCACGTCCACCCAGTGCAGCTCGTGCAGGTAGGAGAGGTAGGGGACGGGGCCGACGATCAGCACCTTGTCGGTGTTCGGGATGCGCTGCAGGAAGGTGTCATCCTCTTCGACGATGACGATGTTGCCCGCCTCGAGGAAGGCCTGATCCTCGCTGGCCAGGGGCTGGTTGGCGAGGACGCCGATCTGCAGCGGCAGATTGAGCTGGCGGCTCTGCTCGCCGGTGCGGGTGGCCCAGTGTTCCGGCGGCAGCCGGGCCAGCTCGCCAGTGAGCAGGCCGAGGGAGCCTTGCATCATCCGCTCCAGATAACGGTCCCCCGCCCGCTCTGCACTGACCTGATAGACCAGCCCGATGAGCAGAATGGCGAGGGTGAAGCCTTCAGCAACAGATAGAACTGGATAAACAGGCGTCGCATCGGGGCTCTCCTCTTGCCTGGATTGCGTCTGGACATTGCCTTGTTGCCCCTCATCCCCAACCCTTCTCCCGCAAGGGGAGAAGGCTGAGTGCATCAAGGTCATTCGGCGGGGCTTATTCCCAGGCCTGGGGCACCAGCAGGTAACCTTCTCTGGCGCACCGTCTTGATCCAGATCGAGTTGTTGCTGTCATTCCCTGGCTTCTGGTGTGCAGGCGTGTGAGACACCAGCTCATTCCCAAGCCTGGGGTACGAGTAGATAACCCTTCTGGCGCACCGTCTTGATGCGGGTCGGGTTGTTGCTGTCATCCCCGAGCCGGCGGCGCAGACGGGAGATGGCCACGTCCATGCTGCGATCCTGGCCGTCGTAGTCGCGCCCCCGCAGGCTGCGAAACAGCGCCTCCCGCCCCAGGATCTGGCCCGCGTGGCAGGCCAGCTCCCACAGGAGGTCGAAATCGGCGGTGGAGAGGGGAATGCTCTCCCCATCGAGGCGCACGTCCCGACCCGGGCCGTCTATCTGGAGGCGGCCGAACTGCAGGCGCTGGGGCGGGGCGGCGGGGACCACGGCCTGCTGGCTCTGCCCCTGCTGGCGAAACTGGACCCGCAGCCGGGCCAGCAGCACCGGGGGGGGCGTGGTCTTGAGGATGTAGTCGTTGGCCCCCAGCTCCAGGCTCAGGATCTGGTTCATGTCGCTGTCGAGCGAAGTGAGCATGACGATGGGGCCGGCAAAGCGCGGGCGCAGATCCCGGCACAGGGAGAGGCCATCCTGCCCCGGCAGCATGATGTCGAGCAGCACCAGATCCGGCTGCTCGGCCAGGGCCCTGTCGAGTGCCCGGTCACCCCGGGTCTCCAGCAGCACCTCGATGTCGTGGCGACCGAGCCAGCTGCTGATGAGCTGGCCTATCTCGGGATCGTCTTCAACAAACAGAACGCGTGGCATGGTGGCGTGGTTCCCCGGTCATGGCGTGAGTGGGCGTGTCGCCAGCATAACGGCTGCGTCCGCGCTCTGCACCGGGATAACTAATCAATGCGGGGGTTTTTGCCCCTTCTCCCGGGGGAGAAGGGGGGGCAGGATGAATCGGTTGGTATCGGGCCGCCCCACTTGTCCCGTGGCGGGTCGGGGCAGCGCGATGAGGCAGGATCCGTGCCCTTCAGTGGCCATAGCGGCTCCGGCTGCCATGGAGCAGACGGGGAACCGCCCGGATCAGCCGCCCTTGCGCTTCAGATACACCCCGGCTTCCATGTGGTGGGTCCAGGGGAACTGGTCGAACAGGGCGAAGCGGGCGATCTCGTGGGTTTCACCGAGCACGGCCATGTTGGCCTGCAGGGTCTCGGGATTGCAGGAGATGTAGAGGATGTTGTCGTAATCCTGCACCAGCTTGACGGTGGCGTCGTCCAGACCGGCCCGGGGCGGGTCGACGAAGATGGTGTTGCACTGGTAGGCGCCGAGATCGACCCCCTTGAGGCGGTTGAACTCCCGCTCGCCGCGCATCGCCATGGTGAACTCCTCCGCCGACATGCGCAGGATGATCAGGTTGTCGACACCGTTGGCGGCGATGTTGAACTGGGCGGAGTCCACGCTCGGCTTGGCGATCTCGGTGGCCAGCACCTTGCGAAAGTTCTGCGCCAGGGCGATGGAGAAGTTGCCGTTGCCGCAGTAGAGCTCCAGCAGGTCCCCCTCGCTCTCTTTGGTCACGTCCAGGGCCCAGCCCAGCATCTGCTCGTTGATGGCGGCGTTGGGCTGGGTGAAGCTGTTTTCCACCTGCTTGTAGACCAGCTCGCGCCCCTGCACGGTCAGGCGTTCGATGACGAAGTCATCCCCGAGACAGATCTTCTGCTTGTGGGCGCGGCCAATCAGTTGCAGTTCGAACCCCTTGGCCCGCAGGTCGGCCTGCAGCGCCTCGGCGGCCTGCTGCCACTCGGCTTCCAGCTTGCGGTGGTAGAGCAGGCTGACGCAGATCTGGCCGGACTGGGTGGAGAGGTAGTCGATCTGGAACAGCTTCTTGCGCAGCACGGGGTGCGGGCGAAGCCCGGCCAGCAGCACCGGCATCAGCCGGTTGATGAGCAGGCTGGCGGTGGGGAAGCTGTCGACCCGGATGATCTCCTTGGTGGCCGGTGCATACATGCAGTGGAAGAGGTCATCCCCCTCGTGCCAGATGCGGAACTCGGCGCGCATCCGGTAGTGCTCGGCGGGGGAGGCGTGCAACTCCAGCGCGGGCGGATTGAAGGGGGCGAACAGCTGGGTGAGGCGATCGCGCTTCTCGTCGAGCTGGGTCTGGTAGTCGGCAGGAGTCCGTCTGCCCTGGGCGTCGGCGGAAGAGGGCTGGGATTGAGTCATGGATACCTCGCATGCACCGGGCTGAGCCGGGGAAAGACCGGGGGAAGGCCGCAGCCAACCAAAGGGTGGGGATTTTAAAAGGCCGTTGCGGATTGTCCAAGTTTTTTGTGGTCAAGAAGTGGCCAGTCGGGCCGATAACCGATCCACCACTATAGGCGGGAGAGTAATGATGCAAATTGATGGCATGGGCGCAGCCCAACCCAAGGGAGTGGGCATTGCTCCCAAATCGCCTCAACAGACGGAGTCGAAAACGGCGGACAAGGGGGATGAGGTCTCCCTGAACAAGCCCCCGAAATGGGCCCAGGTGCTGATCCAGCAGGCGCTGCAATTTGCGCTGGAGATCAACGGCCAGGGCTACAAGGCACCCAAGGTGCAGGAACCCCAGGAGGTCACCCCGGAGACCCTGTTCGATTTCCAGTCGGTGGCGGACAACGTGTTGCAGTTCGTCACCGGGCGGATAGGCGCGGCCCGTGCGGACGGCAAGTCCGACGACGACCTGACCAAGATGATGGAGCAGGCCCGCAAGGGGGTGGACAAGGGCTTCGGTGACGCCAGGAAGCAGCTCGGTGGCTGGGCGGACAACGAGGACATCAAGACCGGCATGGATCAGAGCTACAAGCTGATCCAGAAGGGGCTCGACGAGTTCGAGAAGGAGTTCTTCGGCAAGGTGTCGACCACGGATCTGGGGGATGCCAGGATGGCCAGCCGCCAGCAGGCCCTCCTCGAGATCGAGACCCGGGACGGGGACAAGGTGATGTTGCGCTTCAGCGACAGCTGGCAGTTCAAGTCCCAGAGCGATGGGGGCGGCAGCCAGTTCAGCCTCAAGTCGAGCCAGAGCTTCGACTTCTCCCTGGAGGGGGATCTCGACAGTGCCGAGATGGATGCCATCGGCACCCTGGTCAAGGGGCTGGACGAGCTGGCCGGGCAGTTCTTCAAGGGGGGCGACGGCAAGACCCTGGCGGACGGGCTGAACGGGCTGCAACTGGATGACAGCCAGCTGGTCTCCTACTCCCTCAAGCTCAAGCAATCGGCCAAGTTGAGTCAGACCTACCAGGGGGCCAGTTCCCTGCAGGAGAGCCTCAAGCCCCTGGCGGACTACCTGCCGAGGCTCAGCCGGTTGCAGCAGCAGGCCGACGCCCTGCTGCCCCCTTCCCAGCAGGAGGCGCTGACGCCCACCGTGCTGGCGGCGCGGGGTCAGGACGGGGCGACCCAGGGGGCAGGCTTCATGGGCTTCAACCAGCGGATGCTGGAGGCCATGCGACTGCTTGGCCAGCAGATGGCGACCGGCTAGTCTGGCGACGCCCCCGTGATGCCGGCGGGGGCGGGGTGTTTGCCAGCCCGTCCCCGGGCTGGCACACTGCCCTTTTCCCCAGCCCGGCGATGCCATGAACCCCAAGAAGCCAAGAGACAAGCGCGAGCTCTGCTACCCCTTCATCTTCGAAACCCAGTTTCAGTGCGACTACGAGATCGCCACCGACGAGCTCTGCTGCCAGGTGGGGGCCGTGCTCTCTCATCTGATGCCGGATGAGGATACCCGGCCCGTGATGGCGGATCTGGCGACCCTGCAGCGGCTCATCTACAACCTCAACGGCTCGGTGCGGGGACGGCTCGGCATCTTCGAGGAGGATCTGGACTGGCTGAAGGGACGGTACGATCACTACAACGAGGCGAGTCGCGGCCGGGTGACCGGCTTCGTGCTGCCCCAGGGGCCCCAGCCCATTCCCACCCTGCACCTGTGCCGCTGTGGCAGCAAGAAGGTGGTGCGTCTGCTGGTACGCCTGGAAGAGAGCGGCGTGCGCTTCGATCCCATCCTCTATCGCTTCGCCAATCTGCTGGCCAACTTCTTCTTCGTGCTCACCGTCTACCTCAAGCAGGCGTGGGATGTGACCGAAGTCCCCTATGTCAGCATCAACTACTGATGAAGAGATGATGTTTGATGTATTCGTCGCATCACACATGGCGGCGTAGGGTTATCGGATCGAAAAACAGCGATGAGGCAGCATCCGTCACTTCGGGGGATGCAGGCATAAAAAAACCGGCGCCCCGAGCGCCGGTTTTCTATTGCCGCGATCCCTAGCTCGACAGCAGTACCCTGGCGGAGTTGGCCGGGATGGTGAGCTGCACCTCCCCCTGCACCACCTCGAACTTGTCGCCGTTGAAGGCGTCGGTGAAGCGGCTGGCGGGGCTGGCGGTCTGCCACAGGGGCAGGCTGATGGTGCGCGGCTCCGTGGGGTGGCGGTTGCAGGCGACCACCACCTGATCGCTTTGCAGGGTACGGGAGAACACATAGCTGTGAGGGCCGGCGTAGAGGGTCTGGATGTCTCCCCGGCGCAGGGCCGGGCGCTGGCGGCGCAGCTGGATCAGGCGGCGATAGTGGTCGTGCAGCACGTGATCCCAGTCGGTGGTATCCCAGGGGAAGCAGCGGCGGCAGTCCGGGTCGTTGCCGCCGGAGAGCCCCACCTCGTCGCCGTAGTAGATGGAGGGCACGCCGATGTAGGTGATGAGCAGGGTGGCGGCGAGTCGCATCCGCTGCTTGTCTTCCCCCAGCAGGTGCAGGAAGCGGGCGGTGTCGTGGCTGTCCAGCAGGTTGAACTGGGCCAGCTGGTTCTTGAACGGAATATGGGCCCGCGCCAGCTTGAGCCAGTGATCCAGCTCGGTGGCGCTGATCTTGATGGGATGATAGGCGATGTCCTGCCCCGCCAGGAAGGCGCGGATGGGGTGGGCGAAGCCGTAGTAGTTCATGGCGCCATCCTCCTGATCCCCCTGCAGCCACTGGCTCGCCTCGAAGAAGTGCTCGCCGAGGACGTAGGCGTCCGGATTCTCCTGCTTCACCGCGCCGCGAATGGCGCGCACATGGCCGCGATTGCCCTCGGCAGTGCCCCGCTCCCCCAGCATGTGGATGACGTCAAAGCGCCAGCCATCGATCTGGTAGGGGGCGCGCATCCAGTAGCGCAGAATGGCGTTGTCTGCCCGATAAACGGCGTCCTGCACCTGTTCACTTGAGAAATCCAGCTTGGGCAAGCTGCGGATCCCTTTCCAGCTAACATAATCCCCTTCCTGATCGAAGGTGTAGAAGCTGCGCCAGGGGGAGTCCGGGTTGCTCTGGGCGCCCAGCGGCGGGCAGAACCAGGGGTGCTCGGTGGAGGTGTGGTTGACCACCGCATCCAGGATGATCCTCATGCCGCGCTGGTGCAGGTTGCGGGTCAGCTCGGCAAACTGGGCATTGGTACCGAGGTGCGCATCCACCTTGAAGTAGTCCTGGGTGTCGTACTTGTGGTTGCTCGGCGAATCGAAGATAGGGTTGAGGTAGAGCGCCGTCACCCCCAGGGATTGCAGGTAATGCAGCTTGGCGTCGATGCCCGCCAGATCCCCACCGTAGAATTCACAGGCGCCGTGCCCCTCTTCGTGGCGGCTGACCGGCTCGCCCCAGGCCTTGCTGATGACCGCCTTGCCCCTGTACTCGTACTCGTGATGCTTGACGCTCAGTGACGGGTCGCCGTTGCAGAAGCGGTCGGGGAAGATCTGGTAGAACACCTGATCCTGCACCCAGGCCGGGGGCTGGTGATGGCTGTTGAAGCGGAAATGCTGCTCCCGCGGCGGCATGGCGGCGCTGACGCCTGCCCCGTGCAGCCACCACTGCTCCTCGTCGGTGAGGCACTTGAAGCAGTAGAGGTGGATCTCCTGCCCTCTGGCCAGCGGCAGTTCGACCTGCCAGACCTGAAGCCTGTCCCGGGTGGCGACCGGCGTCATGGCGACCAGATACTCCTCGTTGTCCGGCTCGTGACGCAGCCACACCTCGCGGATGGGGGCGTCCAGCTCGCTGAACAGGGTGAGCTGCAGGGTGTCGGCACTCTCTTTGAACCAGGGTGCCGCCTGGGGGTGAAACAGGAAGGGATGGGTCATGGTATCTACTGTGTCAGAGAGGCTCAGGAGTGGGGGATGGGCGCAGGCCATCTTATCCCGTCCATGGGCGTGTGTATGTGACGACCGGCCAGAATGAGACGGTGCTTCCGGCTTGGCTGGGCGGTCTGCCGTGACGCTATTGGGTCAGCAAATCGGCCAGGGCGTTGCCTTGTTCGTACAGCTGTTCGAGCTGATCCTCCAGAATGAGACGGGGATCCGGCTCCTGCTGATCGGCCGTTGTGCATCTACTGGGTCAGCAAATCGGCCAGGGCGTTGCCCTGTTCGTGGAGCTGCTCCAGCTGATCCGCCAAGCTGGCGGGATCCAGCCCCAGCTGGTCAGCCAGGGTTCTGGGGAAACGGGCGATGATGGCCTGTGCCGGTACGCCGGCCTGCCAGGCGAAGGAGACGAAGACGGCGAGCCGGATGAGCACGGCCTCCTTGCTGACCGGATCGTGGGAGAGGGGGTCGAGCTGCTGGGCGATGGCATCCACGAAGGCGGGCGACAGGTTCCAGCGCCGCGCCAGCTCTGCGCCGAGCTGGGCATAGTCGTAACCCAGCATCTCCCTCTGGGCATCGACCCGGCTGCTGCCTTTCTCGATGGCCAGATTGATGAGCCCCGCCTCTTCCGGCAGGGTGCTCTGGATCAGCAGCTCGCCGATGTTGTGAATGAGGGCGCAGGTGAAGGCGGTCTCGGGATCCACCGAGGTGGTCTGCTGTGCCAGGGTGCGGGCAATGGTGGCGACCTGGAAGGTCTGGGTCCAGAAGTGGAGCTTGTCAAAGCCGGGGGGGGCCTTGAAGCTGCTGATGATGCCGGAGGCGACCACCACGGAGCGCAGACGGTTGAAACCGAGGCGGATCACCGCCTGTTCGATGGAGGTGATTTCATTGCCACGGCGCAGGGCGGCGGAGTTGGCCATCCGCAGTACCTTGACGCTGATCACCTGGTCCATGGCGATCTTGGCCGCGATCTCGTCGATGCGGGCATTCTCGTCGTTGAAACTCTGCATCAGCTCGTGCAGCAGTTTCGGAATTGTGGGCAGTTGCTTGATCTTGCCAAACAGGCGATCCATCGACATGGCTGAGGCAGCCTCCATTGCTAACAATGCCTCATATTGTGCCACAGCCTGGCCAGTTGTTCCTGCTGGCGAGCGGTTTTGTGAGCCCTAGTACACCCAGTCTTGCAGCCTGTATTCCAAACGGTGCCGTTTTCCCTGGAGGATCAGGGTCTGGGTGGAACCGCTCAGTGTGGCCCCCTCCGTCAGGGTGGCGAGCACGGCCTGCTCTATCAGATCGAGTTCGGGGGGGCAGGCCATGGCGGTGCTGCCGAGGCTGGTGACCCAGAGCTTGTTCCCCTTGAGGTGACCCTGGCCGAAGTAGCGGTTGCAACCGGCGATGCCGTTGACGGTGAAGTGTTCACCGATCTCGATGTCGGGGGGATTGCTGCGGCGGCTGGCGATGGCCTGGCCATCCAGCCGATCGAGCACCCAGTGATGGTGTTGCAGGTCTTGCGAGGCAAAGCGGGGAGCACTGCTGCAGGCGCTGAGCAGAAGCAGGGCGAGCAGCAGTAGCAGGTATCTGGGCATTGAAGGGGCTCCGGTGGTGGGTATGACAAGCATACCCGTCCCCGGGCCCGGGCGGCAGGGCGAGGGGGGAGGAGCCCGACCGCTTCTGTCGCCCCGGGGGAAGAGGGGGTGTCGGCAAATGGCAACACCCGCCCCGAGCGAACCTGTCTACCGGTTGCCCATGGCTCCCCTGGCCGTCTCAGTCCGCAAACAGGCGCTCGGCATAGCGGGCGAGGCCCGAGGCCACCGAACCGAAGTCATCACCCCCCTCCAGCGGTACCTTGGGCAGTTTCTGCTGGATGAAGGCCTTGATGAGGGGGGAGCGGGCACTGCCGCCGGTGACGAAGACCCGGTCAGGCTGCACGCCTGCCGCCAGGATAGCCTCGTCCATCAGCTCGCCAATCTTCTCCAGCAAGGGGGCGGAAGCACTGGCCAGCTGGGGGCGGGTGAGTGCCGCCTCCAGCCCTTTTTCCAGCTCGTTCAGGGTCTGGTGATTGTGCTCGTGGTCGGAGAGGGCGATCTTGCCCTGCTCGGCGCGCCACACCAGTTGATGGCTCAGCTTGTGGGCCCGCAGGCTGGCGAGGCGCGGGAGCTTGCTGCCTGGCTGGCTGTCGAGCTGGAGATCCTGCAACTGGCGGGCGGTATCCAGGCTGTAGAAACGGCTCTGGGCACTGACGTCATTGATGGCGGCGGCGTCCCAGAACAGGGGATGGGGCAGTGGCTTGCCGGTCTTGAGGGTCTCGTGCATGCCGAGCAGCGGCATCATGCCCTCCACGGTCAGGCGGATGTCGAAGTCGTTGCCCCCGATGCGCTGGCCGCTGTGACCGAGCAGATCGCCGCTGCGATCCAGCTGGTCACGGTGGCTCGGGCCCATGCGCAGTACGGAGCAGTCGGTGGTCCCGCCCCCGATGTCCACCACCAGCACCACCGCATCCTCGGTGAGGCGCGCTTCGAACTCGAAGCCGGCGGCCACCGGCTCATAGAGGAACTCCACCCGCTCGAACCCGGCGAGGCGTGCCGCCTCCCTCAGGATGGCGATGGCCTGGCGGTTGCTCTCTTCCCCCGCCAGTCCCTGGAAGTTGACCGGTCGGCCGATCACCGCCTGGCGGATGGTGCTGCCCGTCTGCTGCTCCGCCTCCCGGCGCACGTGCAGCATCATGGCGCAGACAATGTCCTCGAACAGGGCGATCTGGGGAGCCTTGAGGCCATAGGCCCCGAGAAAGGATTTGGGGGACTTGATGTAGTAGCCCTCGTCCGGCTCTTCCAGATAGCGCGCCAGCGCCGCACTGCCGAAGCTCAGCTCGTCGATGAGTCCTTCTTCGCGCATCTGGCGGCGCACCGCCTGGGCCCGGGTCACCACTGGACCGCGCAGCTTGAGGTATTCGCTCTGCTGGACGGGGGCCAGCCCTTCGGCCAGGAGGCCGGCGATGGCGTCCCGGTGGGGGGCGTGCAGGGTGGAGGGAAGGTAATGGGAACCGGAGAGGGTCAGCAGCCTGGGGCTGCCCTGTTCCATCACGGCGACGGCACAGTTGGAGGTACCGTAATCAAATCCGATGAACATGCTGGCCAGACTCCTGTACAAAAAAGGGCTGGTAGCCTACCCGATGCCGCCGGGTCTCACAACCCGGCGGCGGGATCAATGGCGTGGCGACAACGCCTCAGGGATCACTCCACTTCGTTGTCAGAGCGGCCCTGGCTATCGATGGCCTGGATGTTGCTGAGGGTGGTGTCGGCGATGGCGTGCAGCGCCTCCCGGGTCAGGAAGGCCTGGTGACCGGTGAACAGCACGTTGTGGCAGGCAGACAGGCGGCGGAAGACGTCGTCGGTGATCACCTCGTTGGACTTGTCCTCGAAGAAGAGGTCTTCCTCCTCCTCGTAGACGTCCAGCCCCAGGGCGCCGATGCGGGAGGTCTTGAGGGCCTCGATGGCGGCGTTGGAGTCGAGCAGGCCGCCCCGGCTGGTGTTGATGATCATCACCCCGTCCTTCATCTTGGCGAAGGCCTCCTTGTTCAGCAGGTGATAGTTCTCCTTGAACAGGGGGCAGTGCAGGCTGATGACATCGGACTGACGGAACAGAGTATCGAGATCCACGTACTCGGCGCCCAGATCGATGGCCGCCTGGTTCGGATAGGGATCGCTCACCAGCAGGCGCATGCCGAACCCCTTGAGGATGCGCAAGGTGGCGATGCCGATCTTGCCGGTGCCTATGATGCCGGCGGTACGGCCATGCATGTTGAAGCCCACCAGCCCTTCCAGGGAGAAGTTGGCGTCCCGGGTGCGCTGATACGCCTTATGGATGCGGCGGTTGAGGGTCATCATCAGGCCCACCGCATGTTCGGCAACGGCCTCGGGGGAGTAGGCCGGCACCCGCACCACCTTGAGTCCCAGCTCCTTGGCGGCGGCCAGATCCACGTTGTTGTAACCGGCGCAGCGCAGGGCGATGACCCTGGTGCCGTACTGCGCCAGCTCGGCCAGCACTTCGCGGTCGGCATCATCGTTGACGAACAGGCAGACCACGGGGAAGCCGTGGGCGAGACGGGCCGTCTTGGCCTCCAGCCGCACGTCGAAGAACTCCAGATCGAAACCGTACTGGCCGTTGGCCTGGTGGAAATGTTCTTTGTCGTAGCTCTTGGTACTGAAAACGGCGACTCTCATGGTGCGCTCTCCGTAGATAATGATGTGGTTAAATTACAACAAATAGTGACCGTCATCACGGGATAAGTGGTGCTGTTTCAACCCCAGGGCATGATGGGAACGGCACTGACCGCACTCTTGTACGAACCATCCACCAACTTGGTGCTGTAAGTCAGATAGACAAGGGCATTGCGCTTCTCGTCGTAAAAACGCACCACCTTCTGCTCCTTGAACACCAGCGAGGTGCTGACGTCGAACACCTCTTCCCCCGCCTTCAGCCTGGCGGGCAGGGTGATGGGGCCGATCTGGTGGCAGGAGAGGGAGGCGTGGGAGGGATCCTCCGCCAGCCCGAGTCCGCCCTTGACGCCGCCGGTCTTGGGGCGGGCCAGATAGCAGGCGACACCGGCGATTTTAGGGTCGTCGAACGCCTCCACCAGGATCTTGTGGTTGGGTCCGAGCAGCTTGAAAGCGGTGCTCACCTCGCCGACGGGATCTGCCTTGTCGGCCAGCACCGGGCCGGCCATCAGTGCCCCCAGCAGCAGGGGCAGGGTGCGAGCAAGGGTCTGAAGATGTCTCATGGTCTCTCCTGTTGGCCTCCCTCAGAAAGGGATGCCCAAACGACGATAGAGGCTGGCCAGCACCCAGGCGGGGCCTACCAGCAGAAATTGCAGGTCGGTGAGAAAGGAGGGGCGTTTCCCCTCGATATGGTGACCGACGAATTGAGCTATCCAGAACAGCACGAACCCGATGAGGGCAGGCCACAGCAGCGGCCCCTGCCAGACGTGGCAGAAGGCCAGTCCCAGGGCGGTCAGGGCCGTCATCCCCGTAAAGATCGTCAACGACAGCCGCAGGTAGAAGACCAGCACCGGGATGGCCGCCAGCTCCGCCCAGTTGAGGGACGCTGGCAGGGGACCTGCGGGCAGGCACCAGAGCAGTGCCAGGATGCAGAGGTAGATGCCTGGCACCGCCACCTTGTGGATGGCCACATTGACGGGGTGTTGATGGCTCTGGCCATAGTCGCGAAACCAGTCATCCAGTCGTTTCATGGCACCTCCCTGGTGCGCGTATTGAGGCCGGGCGACCTCGCGTTCCTGTGCGTCTGCGGCGGGCTGCGCCCACCGGATGGGATGACCCGCGGCTGATCACGCTCCCGGCGGTGGATATTCCCAACGCCGGAGGCGGTGTCCGTTCACGCTCGCAGCGGTGGATATTCTCAACGCCGGATATCGTGTCCGTTTACTCCTGCGACGGTGGATATTCCCAATATTGGGCCGGAATGCTTTTGAGCAAGGGGGTCATGTCGGGATTGGGCAGGGCGATGGTGACTCTCTGCTCCAGATTGGCGCTGGCCAGGGCCTCGCGGATCTTGGGGTTCTCCCGAAAGAACGCCATGAAGCTGCCGTCGGCATAGGCACGCTCGAGGCCGGTCTGGATCGCCTTGGCCAGCTTCGGCGACTCCGGGCTGACGAAGAAGAACTCGGCGAAGGGGTAGCGGATCAGCAGGTGCTGATCGATCACCAGGTTGGGATATTGTGCCGCCAGCTTGCTGCGTTCGGCGAAGATTTCCACCAGACCACGGGGGAAGAAGTCCAGCTTGTCGCCGTCATTCATCAGGCGAAACAGGTTGCTGTAGCGCCCGGCATAGGTGGGAATGCCTGCCAGTTCCAGGATCTTGTTGTCGGCCCAGCCCACCCCCTGTGCGGCTTTCAGTTTCTTGAGGTCTGCCAGGGTGTTGATCTGGTTGAACCGCTCCTGGGCATCGGCGTGGATGAAGGAGAGGCGCAGCCCTTCCAGACCACGAAACAGCGGGATTGGCACTGCGGTGAGGGAGGATTCCAGCGCGCTGGAGGTACCCATCCAGAACACATTGATGACCTTGCCCTTGGCAAGCGCCTGCTGGAGGCTGTACTGGTTGAGATTGAGGTCGACCCGCTCCAGCTTGTAGGGCTGCCCGGCGTGGTTGAGCGCCAGTTCCAGCAGCTTGAGCTGGTATTCGTTGTCGAGATCGTTGATCGGTCGGCTGGGGACCTTGACGGTGAGCGTCTGTGCTTGTGCCAGCAATGGCAGGCACAAGCACAGCCTGATGAGCCATTTCACGCTTTGATCTCCTGTAGGATCCGGGACTTGCCCGGAGTCTAACAGAAGTTGTCACGCTCTTGCTGTGAAAGGGGCCGGGGATCACCCGGCCGCGTCATCTTCGGGCATGGCCTGCCCTGTGCCCGGCTCGTACCGAGGCCGGGCTTGTTCGCCGCATCAGGCGACGCGACGGAACACGTGAGTGTCGTTGAATTCCTTGGTGCTCTGGCATTCAACACAGAAGCGGGACTCGGGACGGGCCTGCAGCCGCTTGAGAGAGATCTCGTCGCCACAGGATTCGCAATAGCCGAAATCCCCTTCATTGATGCGCTTCAACGCCCCTTTCAGCTTGCGCAGGTGCAACTTGTCGTGCTCGATGCGGTTCAGCTCCAGGCGACGGGCCTCCTCGACACTGGCACGGTCAATTTCATCCGCCATTTCGTTGGTATCGGTGGCGATAGCCTGGCTGGCCTGGGAGTTGAGACGTTCTTCGAGCTCAAGGATTTGTCGCTCGATCTGGCCTTTGTAGAAGGTCAGTTGGTCTTCTGTCATGAAATCACACATACGGTTTGCTACCAGTCAGTTTCCCAATGTTACCCATTGATGGGGGCTGTCTGTCGTCAGACCAAGCCCTTGTATCCCGTTTTGCACCAAATCCATGCAGGAGAGTGCAAATCAGGGCGGGCCTTGTACCAAAAAAATGCAGACATGCAAAGGAAATTGGATAAGGAGTGTGCGTCCTTGCAAAGAAATGGGCCTTCTCCGACAGGGTCTGACTGAGTATCGAACGAGATCCCGCCGCCGTTGGCATCGAGCTTGCAGTGGGCTGATCGTGACACAAAGTGTTTAGTATTTGGTGCCGCGCTGGTCATTATACAGGCCGTTGTTTATAGTTTTTTAAACACCGCTGCTTGACAAAGGCCTTTATCACGGGCTTTTATGGTGTGGTCGATTACATTTCATTAACAATGGTGTTCCTTATATTAGACACCCTTGACAATGGCAACCGTAAAGTCGGGGTTTAACATGGACAGTATCAAGGGCTGGATGGAGAGCAATCGCATCACGGAAGTGGAGTGCCTGTTTCCGGATTTCACCGGCAATGCCCGAGGCAAGATCATTCCAGCCAACAAGTTTCTGCGCGAAGGGGGCATGCGGCTGCCCGAGGTCATCTTCACCCAGACGGTGACCGGCGAGTACCCGGATGACGACAGCATGATAGACCCGCTGGAGCGGGACATGCAGCTCTATCCCGATCCCAACACCATTCGTTTCGTACCCTGGGCGCTGGAGCCCACCGCCCAGGTGATCCACGACTGCTTTGACGTCAACGGCAAGCTCATCGACATCGCTCCCCGCTCCGTGCTGCGCCGGGTTCTGTCATTCTACGAGAAGCAGGGCTGGAAGCCGGTGGTGGCGCCGGAGCTGGAGTTCTACCTGGTGACCCGCAACGAAGATCCCGACTATCCGCTGGTGCCGCCGGTGGGCCGCAACGGCCGCCCGGAAACGGCCCGCCAGTCGTTCAGCATCGATGCGGTGAACGAATTCGACCCCATCTTCGAGGACATGTACGACTACTGCGAGGCCCAGGAGCTGGAGGTGGACACCCTGATCCACGAATCCGGCGCCGCCCAGATGGAGATCAACTTCCTGCACGGGGATGCCATCGATCTCGCCGACCAGGTGTTTCTGTTCAAGCGCACCATGCGCGAGGCCGCTCATCGCCACGGCATCTATGCCACCTTCATGGCCAAGCCCATGAGCAACGAACCGGGTTCCGCCATGCACATCCACCAGAGCCTGGAAGACATGGATGGCAACAACCTGTTTGGTACCAGCGAAGGGGGCAACTCCGATCTGTTCATGCATTTCATCGCCGGCCTGCAGAAATACACTCCGGCAGTGACCGCTCTGTTGGCGCCGAACGTCAACTCCTACCGCCGCCTCACCTTTGGCGAGAGTGCGCCGCGCAACGTGCAGTGGGGGGTGGAAAACCGCACCTGCGGCCTGCGGGTCCCCTTCTCCGAACCGAGCGCACGCCGGGTCGAGAACCGCTTCGCCGGTGCCGATGCCAATCCGTATCTGGCTCTGGCCGCCACCCTGGCCTGCGGCTACCTCGGCATGCTGGAGAAGCTCGAACCCATGCAGGAGATGAAGGCGAGTGCCTATGACCTGCCCTACAGCCTGCCCCGCTCGCTGGAGGAATCGCTGAGCCACCTGGAGCAGTGTGAACCCATCAAGGACATGCTGGGGGAGCGCTTCATCCGCGCCTTCGTGGCCGTCAAACGCAAGGAGTACGAGACATACTTCGGCGTGATCAGCCGCTGGGAACGGGAATTCCTGCTGCTGAACGTCTGATCTGTCCCCGGGGGAGGCGAGGCCTCTCCCCGTCATATCGCAAGCAAGGTGCCGAAGGCCCGTCTCGCGGCGGCGCCCGCGACCCGGAAGGCACCGAGTATAGGTGAGGCCCGCTCCCGCAATGGAGAGGGGCGTCACCTGCAATCAACTGGCGACGATGTTCGCCCCATGGAAAGGCATCGAGCAGGCAAGAGAGCGCCAGCCCCGTGAATGGCAGTGACCGGGCAGGCCACCCGCGCCCTCATGAATGGCGACAAGATTCGCCGAATCGAAGGAACCGAGGAGCAAGCAATGCAGCACACCACCCGTGAGTGGCAGCAACTAGAAGCCAGCCATCATCTGCATCCGTTTACCGATTTTCAGGCCCTGAACAAGAAGGGTAGTCGCATCATCACCAAGGCCGAAGGCGTCTATCTGGAAGACTCCGAAGGCAAGCGCATTCTGGACGGGATGGCGGGTCTGTGGTGCGTCAACATGGGCTACGGCCGTCAGGAGCTGGTGGATGCCGCCACTCGCCAGATGCAGCAACTGCCCTACTACAACCTCTTCTTCCAGACCAGCCACCCCCCTGCTGCCGAGCTGGCCACCCTGCTGGCCGAGATCACCCCTTCCCACCTCAACCACGTCTTCTTCACCGGCTCGGGTTCCGAGTGCAACGACACCGTGCTGCGCATGGTGCGCCACTACTGGGCCAGCAAGGGACAACCTGACAAGCAGGTGATCATCAGCCGCCACAATGCCTATCACGGCTCCACCGTGGCGGGGGCCAGTCTGGGCGGCATGAAGGGGATGCACGCCCAGGGCGGCTTGCCCATTCCGGGCATAGTACACATCGACCAGCCCTATCACTTCGGTGAGGGAGAGGGCATGAGCGCCCACGAGTTCGGTCTGGCCCGTGCCCGCCAGCTGGAAGAGAAGATCCTGGCACTGGGGGTGGACAAGGTGGCCGCCTTCATCGGCGAGCCTATCCAGGGTGCGGGGGGGGTCATCATTCCCCCCGAGAGCTACTGGCCCGAGATCCAGCGCATCTGCGACCAGTACGGCATCCTGCTTATCGCCGACGAGGTGATCTGCGGCTTTGGCCGCACCGGTCACTGGTTTGCCAGTGAAGGTTTTGGCATCAAACCCGACCTCATGTGCCTGGCCAAGGGCATTACCTCCGGCTATCTGCCGATGGGCGCCGTGATGGTGGGGGACAGGGTTGCCAGGGTGCTGGTGGAAGAGGGGGGGGAGTTCAACCATGGCTTCACCTATTCCGGCCATCCGGTCGCCTGCGCCGTGGCCATTGCCAACATCCAGCTTATGCAAAGGGAGAGCATAGTTAAGCGAGTTCATGATAGTATCGGCCCCTATTTGCAGCGCCGCTGGGCTGAGCTGGCGGACCATCCGCTGGTGGGGGAAACCCGTGGAAAAGGCCTGGTCGCCGCGCTGGAAATAGTGCAGGACAAGCAGACGAAACGTCGCTTCCCGGCCGAGCTCCATGCCGGGATGACCTGTCGGGAGTTCTGTTTTAACAATGGCTTGGTGATGAGGGCTGTCGGCGATACCATGATCATATCGCCCCCCTTGGTGATCACCGAGGAACAGGTGGATGAATTGGTCAAACTGGCCAGGCTCAGTCTGGACCTGACGGCTGCAAAGCTGCGGGAATAGGCGGGAACCGGGCAGGTTGGCTTACGCATACAATTTGCTTAGGAGACAAGGACTATGTCTTTTAAAAAGGGAATGATGGCTGCTTCCGTGGCGCTGGTCATGATGAGTACCGGGGCGATGGCCGACGAGAAGGTGCTGCACGTCTACAACTGGAGCGACTACATCGCGCCGGATACGCTGGAAAACTTCCAGAAGGAGACGGGCATCAAGGTGGTCTACGACGTGTTCGACAGCAACGAAGTGCTGGAAGCCAAGTTGCTGGCAGGCAAGTCGGGCTATGACATCGTCGTACCGTCCAACCCCTTCCTGGCCAAGCAGATCAAGGCAGGTGTCTTCCAGAAGCTGGACAAGTCCAAACTCTCCAACTGGCAGAACCTGGACGTCGACCTGCTCAAGGCGCTCGAACCGAGCGATCCGGGCAACCAATACTCCATCCCTTACCTGTGGGGCACCATCGGCTATGCCTACAACGCCGAGAAGGTGAAGGCCGTGCTGGGGGCCGATGCCCCGGTGGACTCCTGGGATCTGGTGTTCAAGCCGGAGAACATGGCCAAGCTGAAGGAGTGCGGTGTCTCCTTCCTCGACTCGCCGACCGAAATGCTGCCGGCCGCCCTGCAATACCTGGGCTTCAAGCCGGACAGCCAGAAGCCGGATGAGCTGAAGAAGGCAGAGGAGCTGTTCCTCTCCATCCGTCCCTATACCGCCTATTTCCACTCCTCCAAGTACATTTCGGATCTGGCCAACGGCAACCTGTGCGTGGCGGTTGGTTACTCCGGTGACCTGCAGCAGTCCAAGGCGCGTGCCGCCGAGGCCAAGAACGGTGTCAGCCTGACTTACACCATTCCGAAAGAGGGGGCAGGCAGCTTCTTCGACATGATCGCCATCCCGGCGGATGCCAAGAACGTCGAGGCGGCCCACACCTTCATCAATTACCTGATGAAGCCGGACGTGATCGCGAACATCACCAACGTGGTGCAGTTCCCGAACGGCAACAAGGCGGCCACGCCGCTGGTGGACGAGGCGATCCGTACCGACCCGGGTATCTACCCGACGCCGGATACCCTCAAGAAGATCTACACCTTCCCGGATCTGCCGGCCAAGGTGCAGCGTCTGATGACCCGCAGCTGGACCAAGATCAAGTCAGGCAAGTAAGAGTGACGAGTACCCCTCCCGGTCCGCAGTTCGGCCGGGAGGGTGGTGACCACCCGACAGGTTGGACGGCGCGTATGGATGCGCGACTGGCAAAATCACACAAATGAGGACTGATAAGTGCACATGACCAAGATGGCAACGCTGGCCCTGACCCTGGGGTTTGCAAATCTGACCCAGGCAGCCCCTGTGGTTCATTTTTACAACTGGTCCGATTATATCGGCGAGACCACCCTCAGTGATTTTCAGCAGAAGACCGGGATCAAGACCGTCTACGACGTGTTTGACTCCAACGAGACGCTGGAAGGCAAGCTGCTGACCGGACGCACCGGCTACGATCTGGTCGTGCCCTCCAACAATTTCCTGGCCAAGCAGATCAAGGCGGGGGCCTTCCAGAAGCTGGACCTCACCCTGCTGCCAAACCTGAGCAACCTGGACCCCATGCTGCTCAAGCAGCTCGAGAAGGTGGATCCGGGCCATCAGTACGCCGTGCCCTACCTCTGGGGCACCAACGGCATCGGCTACAACGTCGACAAGATCAAGGAAGTGCTGGGTGTCGACAAGATTGACTCCTGGGCGACCATCTTCGAGCCGGAAAACATGAAGAAGCTCTCCCAGTGCGGCGTGGCCTTCCTCGATTCGGCGGACGAGATGATCCCGGCTGCCCTCAACTACCTGGGGCTCAACCCCAACAGCCATGAGCCGGCGGATATCAAGCGGGCCGAAGAGCAGCTGCTCAAGGTGCGCCCCTACGTGGCCTACTTCCACTCCTCCAAGTACATCGGTGACCTCGCCAACGGCAACATCTGCGTGGCGGCGGGTTTCTCCGGCGACATCCTGCAGGCGGCGTCCCGGGCCGAGGAGGCGGGCAAGGGGATCAATATTGCCTACAGCATCCCCAAGGAGGGTGGCAATCTCTGGTTCGACATGATGGCGATCCCGGCCGATGCCACCAACGTGAAAGAGGCTCACGCCTTGATCAACTACATTCTCGAACCGCAGGTCATCGCCAAGGTGAGCGACTATGTGGGTTACGCGAACCCGAACATCAAGGCGGGAGAGTTCATGGACAAGGCCGTGCGCGAGGACGAGTCTGTCTATCCCCCCCAGGCGGTGCTTGAGCGTCTGTATGTGCAGGAAGCACATCCCCGCTCGGTGCAGCGCCTGATCACCCGGAGTTGGACCAAGATCAAATCCGGAACCTAACCTTGGCGCCCATCCCGGGGCGCCAGATTGTATTGATGGATCGGCCCAGGCCGGAATCACCTTTGGGAGTTTGGTAATGGCGATAGCCTCCAGTGCCTACAAGAAAGCCCTCGAGGGCAGCCAGCAGCGTAAAGAAGTGCTGGTCAAAATAGACAGGGTAAGCAAGCAGTTCGACGAAACGCTGGCGGTCGACAACGTGTCTCTCAACATCCACAAGGGCGAGATCTTCGCCCTGCTGGGTGGGTCCGGCTCCGGCAAGTCCACCTTGCTGCGGATGCTGGCCGGGTTCGAGCGACCCACGGAAGGACGGCTGTTCCTCGACGGCGTCGACATTACCGACATGCCGCCCTATGAACGCCCCATCAACATGATGTTCCAGTCCTATGCCCTGTTCCCCCACATGACGGTGGCCCAGAACATCGCCTTCGGCCTCAAGCAGGATGGCCTGCCCAAGGCGGAGATCGATGCCCGGGTGGAAGAGATGCTCAAGCTGGTGCAGATGACCCAGTACGCCCGCCGCAAGCCGCACCAGCTCTCCGGTGGTCAGCGTCAGCGGGTGGCCCTGGCTCGTTCCCTGGCCAAGCGTCCCAAGCTGCTGCTGCTGGATGAGCCCATGGGGGCGCTGGACAAGAAGCTGCGCTCCACCATGCAGCTCGAGCTGGTCGAGATCATCGAGCGGGTGGGCGTGACCTGCGTCATGGTGACCCACGATCAGGAAGAAGCCATGACCATGGCCGAGCGGATCGCCATCATGCACCTCGGTTGCATCGAGCAGATCGGCAGCCCGATGGACATCTACGAGACCCCGGCCAGTCGGCTGGTGTGCGAGTTCATCGGCAACGTCAACCTGTTTGACGGCCTGCTGGTGGAGGATGAGCAGGACCACGCCATCATCGCCTGTGCGGATCTGGAGCAGCCCATCTATGTGGGTCACGGCATCAGCTCCCGGGCGGAGAACAAGAAGGTCACCTATGCCCTGCGTCCGGAAAAACTGCTGATGAGCCTGCAAAAGCCGGAAGAGATCGAGCATCCGGACTTCAACTGGACCAAGGGCGAGGTTTATGACATCGCCTATCTGGGCGGCCATTCCGTGTATCACATCCAGTTGCCCTCGGGCAAAATCGTTCAGGCTTTCATTGCCAATGCCGAACGCCACGGCAAACGGCCGACCTGGGATGACCAGGTGTTCCTCTACTGGGAAGATGACAGCGGCGTGGTGCTGCAATCATGAAGGCATTGAGACGACTCAAACAGGTGGGAGGGCGGCAGCTGGTCATCGGCATCCCCTTCTTCTGGCTGTTCCTCTTCTTCCTGCTGCCCTTCATCATCGTCGTGAAGATCAGCTTCGCCGAAGCGGACGTGGCCATCCCGCCCTACACGGACGTGGTGAGCTGGGCAGACAATCAGCTCACCATACTGCTCAACCTGGGCAACTACCTGCTGCTGCAGGAGGATGAGCTCTACATCGCGGCTTATCTGGGGTCCCTCAAGATAGCCCTGGTCAGCACCATGCTCTGCCTGTTGATCGGTTATCCCATGGCTTACGCCATTTCGCGGGCCAACAAGGAGACCCAGACCGTTCTGCTGCTGCTCATCATGATGCCGACCTGGACGGCGATCCTGATCCGGGTCTACGCCTGGATGGGGATCCTCAGCAACAACGGCCTGCTCAACAGCGTCCTGCTGGGCATCGGGGTGATCGACGAACCGCTGCAGATCCTCAATACCAACCTGGCGGTCTATATCGGCATCGTATACTCCTACCTGCCGTTCATGGTGCTGCCGCTCTACGCCAACCTGGTCAAGCACGACCAGAGCCTGCTGGAGGCGGCCTCCGATCTGGGTGCCCGCAACCTGACCCGGTTCTGGCAGATCACGGTGCCACTCTCCAAGAACGGCATCATCGCCGGTTGCATGCTGGTCTTCATCCCGGTGGTGGGCGAGTTCGTCATCCCCGAGATGCTGGGTGGTCCGGAGACCCTAATGATCGGCAAGGTGTTGTGGCAGGAGTTCTTCAACAACCGTGACTGGCCGGTGGCCTCCGCCCTGGCGGTGGTGATGCTGGCGGTGCTGATCATTCCCATCATCCTGTTCAACCGCAACCAGGCCAAAGAGCTGGAGGGCAAGGCATGAGACGTTTCGGTTTTGCCAAGCTGATGCTGTGGCTGGGGCTGCTGTTCATCTACCTGCCCATGATCATCATGGTCATCTACTCCTTCAACGCCTCCAAGCTGGTGACGGTGTGGGGGGGCTGGTCGCTCAAGTGGTACTTCGGCCTGCTCGACAACAAACAGTTGATCGGGTCCGTGTTCCGCTCCCTGGAGATCGCCTTCTACACCGCCATCGCGGCGGTGGCGCTAGGGACGGTGGCGGCCTTCGTGCTGACCCGGATCCCTCACTTCCGTGGCCGGACCCTGTTCGGCGGCATGGTGACGGCGCCGCTGGTGATGCCTGAGGTGATCACCGGTCTCTCCCTGCTGCTGCTGTTCGTGGCCATGGCCCAGCTGGTGGGTTGGCCCGCGGAGCGGGGCATGCTGACCATCTGGATAGCACATACCACCTTCTGTACCGCCTATGTGGCGATCGTGGTGTCGGCGCGGCTGCGGGAGCTGGATCTCTCCATTGAGGAGGCGGCCATGGACCTGGGAGCCAAGCCCTGGAAGGTGTTCTTCCTGATCACCATACCGATGATCGCCCCGTCGCTGGCGGCGGGTGGCATGATGTCGTTTGCCCTGTCGCTGGATGATCTGGTGCTGGCGAGCTTCGTCTCCGGCCCGGGTTCGACCACCTTGCCGATGGAAGTGTTCTCGGCGGTGCGTCTCGGCGTGAAGCCCGAGATCAACGCCATCGCGAGTCTGATCCTGCTGTCGGTATCCCTGTTCACCTTCGGTAGCTGGTATCTGATGGCCCGGGCGGAGAAACGCCGCCGTGCCGAAATCGCCATGACCACCCAGATGCAGGCAGTTGCCTGACTTGCCCCGTGATAAGATCCGCATTCCCCCATCCGTCAGGAGAATGGAATGCGGATCTCCCTCTTCATCGGCCAGAGCGCCGAACTGAACCCAGAGCAGGCCCCCGGCCTCATCAGTGCCATCCACAAGCAGCCTGCCAACGCCCCTCTGTGGTGCGATTTCCTCGGCCTTCGCGGGGATGAGCAGAGCGACAGACGCCATCATGGCGGCCCGGATCGGGCCCTGCACCATTACCCTGCGGAGCATTACGCCTGGTGGAAAACCTGGCAAACCGCGCTGGGACTGCCTGTACCACGCACACCCTGGCAGCCTGCCGCCTTTGGCGAGAATCTCTCTGGTTCGGGGCTGACGGAGGCGCAGGCCTGCATCGGCGATGTTTATCGACTTGGAGAGGCGCTGATCCAGATAAGCCAGCCCAGATCCCCCTGTTTCAAGCTCAACCAGCGCTTTGGCTATGGCCAGCTCTCCCAGGTGATGCAGCTGAGTGGTCGCTGTGGCTGGCTGCTGCGGGTGCTGGAAGAGGGAAGGGTGGATCCGCAGGGGGAGCTGACACTGGTGGACAGACCCTACCCTGAGCTGACGGTGAAGCGCACCTCCGACATCCTGTTCAACCAGGCCCGCAATGAGGACGATCTGCAACTGCTGCTGGAGAACCCGGCGCTCTCTCCCAACTGGCGCCAGCATGCGGCCCATTGGCTTGAACATGGTGTGGTGGCGGATTGGAGCCGACGTTTGCTGGGGCCGACCGAGTTCAGGTTGCCTCGACAGGACTGAAGGCAGGCGGAAAGATACCTTGTGGGTGATTTTTCCTGCGACTCGCTGAATTATTGAGCGTAAAGCCATTTTTTTAGAGTGAATGCAAAAAAAGGCTTGTGTCGGGTCGGGGCTTTCGGTAAATTCTCGCCCCGCAGACATCGGTGTGTAGCGCAGCTTGGTAGCGCACTTCGTTCGGGACGAAGGGGTCGGAGGTTCGAATCCTCTCACACCGACCACATTTGAAAAGGCCGCTCAATGAGCGCAATGCTGTTCACTTAAGAGAATTTGAGTTCCAGTCCACGTAGTATCAGGACAAAAAAGCGAGGGAGGCATGATGCCTCCCTCTTTCTATTGCAAGCCCCGCTGGATAAAGGCTGGAGGAAGATCGACTGGACACAGCCTTGCCCCCTCAACTCAAATCCAATTTATGAATAATCAGTCAAAAAAGTGCTTATCTGAACAGCATTGCGCTCAATGAGCGGCCTTTTCGCATTTGGTCTGTTGAAGCAAAGCTGACATTTCCATTGTCGATTGCTTCTCCTGCTCCGATCTCCCTCATTTGCCCAACTAAAAGGGCCACCGCTCGGTGGCCCCACTGGTGGAGTCTGATCCTGACTCCGGCACTCTAGATTGTGACAATCTCGTTGTGGGTCTTGTCGATGGTGCCCTCCTTGCGCCCCAGGCGCTCATTCAGATATGCCAGTGTTGATGTCGCAATGCCTTGAAACCGTGTTGGGTTTGCAGGGCCGCATGCTTAGGGTACTCACTAATGAAATGTGCTATTCCCTCCATCAGTTGTGAACGCAGCGAAGACACGGGCTCATGCCAGGCTTGCAGGCAGAGATGACCAGGGATCAGCTGCTCTCGATACGCTTCCAGCAGTGATTCCGGCCAAGGCTCGATACATATACAGGACCTTAAGAAAACACTTCATTTGAAATTCCTTCTAAGGTCCTGTTCTGTATCGATTTTCGCTGCTTGGTTCGACGGGCATTTTTCGCCAAGTAAACGGCAGCCCATTCCAGACGCTCTCTTATTTCCACCAACACCCGATGAGCCACCGCTTCCAATAACGGGAACCACCAGGTTCCGCTATTTTTCGCCGCTTTCAGTGTGGATAAACCGTCCCCCATCAGCGTCTGAGCTACCCGTCTTTTCATCACCAGCGACAACAGGCTGGCCCACACCAGCCCCTCGGCAATG